>JAEZBA010000655.1 GCA_023430245.1 Pseudomonadota bacterium | reverse complement strand
ACCGGCCGCGCCCCTTCGCGCGGCGTCAGGGCCACGTCCGGCAAAGCGATCACGGCAACCGGTACACCGGCACAATCCGGGCACAGGCCTGGCTCATGGACCAGCGAGATGCTGCGGTCGAACCCGTGCGAATGCGATAGAAAACCCTCGATCGCGATCCGGGAGCCGCTCAGGCTCTTCGCGCCGGCCCCATAGCCGAGCGAGTCGGTGCCGAGAGCATCGAACAGCTCCGCAAAGGTCACCTCACGCGCAGCCGGCTTGTCCGTGGACCGCTCACGCGGCATCCGTCAGTCCTCCGACCTCTTCGCTCGCATACGCCCGCATCACCTCGTCTTCCAGCAACAGGGTCAGCCGGGTGCGGTAGTCGTTGAATGTCGCATCAGTGATCTTGCGCGGGCGCGGCAGGTCGATCCGCACGTCGTCGATGATGCGACCGGGTCCGGCGCTCATCACCACGACACGGTCTGCGAGCAGCACGGCCTCATCGATGTGATGGGTCACAAAAATGATCGTGGGTTTGAATTCCAGCCAGATTTCGAGGAGGAAGTGCTGCATCAGCACGCGGGTCTGAAAATCCAGCGCCGCGAACGGCTCGTCCATCATGATGAAGTCGGCCTTTTCGACGAGCGCGCGTGCAATTGCGACGCGCTGCTTCATCCCGCCGGAGAGCTGGAACGGCCGGTGCTGCGCGAAACGTGAAAGACGCACCCGCTCCAAGACATCGCGAACACGCTGCTGTCGCTCGGGCTTCGGCACATGCTTCACCGCGAGGCCGAAGCCGACATTGTCCTCGACCGAGAGCCACGGAAACAGCGAGTGATCCTGAAACACCATCACCACGCCCGGCTCCGGACCGGTCACGGTCTTGCCGTCGAGCGTGATGCGGCCTGACGACAGCGGCTCCAGTCCCGCTGCGAGTTCGAGCAGCGTACTCTTGCCGCATCCGCTCGGACCGAGAATGGCGATGAATTCGCCTTGCTGGACGGTCAGGTTAATGTCGCTTAGCGCGGTGACGGACAGCCCGCCTGGAGAGGCCCAGACCTTGCCGACGTGATGGCAGGCCAGGGTCTTCATCGCACCGGCTCCCACCACAGGATGCGGCGCTGAATCTGCACCAGCAGCACATCGACGAGATAGCCGGTCACACCCACCATGCACATGCCGAGCAGGATCAGATTGGTGTTGAACATCTCGCGGCCGAGAATGATCATCATGCCGAGCCCGTTCTTCAGGCCCACCATTTCCGCCGCCAGTACCGCCATCCAGGCTGCAAAGAAGTTGATCCGCAGCATTGTGAAGACCTGCGGCAATACCGCCGGGAAAATGACCCGCGTCCAGACCTGGAATTTGGTGGCGCCGAAGCTTTTCGCGGTCTTGATCAGCTTCTGATCGACGCTTCCGACGGCGGCCACTGTCGAAATCGTCAGGATGAAGAAGACCCCCATGAACACCACGAAGATCGCGGTCGGGTTGCCGATGCCGAACAGCACGATCCCGAGCGGAATCCACGCAATCGGCGCGATGGGGGCGAGGCCGCGCACGATCGGCATCAGCATGTCAGACACCGTACGCGAGGCCGAGATCAGGATGCCAGCACCGATGGCCGCTACAAATCCGAGCGCGAGACCGGCCAGCACCCGCAGCGCGCTCGCCACAATGGCGAAGGGGATGGTCATCGCCTCACGGCCGAACCCGACCTGAAAGTCGCTTTCGATCGCATAGCTCAGGAAGGCCGATGGCGGCGGAAACAACACCGCGCCGCTCCAGCCCCGTGCCGACGCCAGTTCCCAGATCGCGACGACGACGATCCAGGGGATCAGCGCCTTGGCGACGCTGATGCACCAGGGCGGCAGGATACGCGGAGCGCTGACCGGCTCCGCCGCGGACACGGCCTTGAGCGCGTCGGCGCCGCTCATGACCTCAGACCACCTTCTGAAGCAGTGAGGTATCGATGATCTTCGGCGCGGTCTTCAGGTAACCGAGCGTAACCATATCGGCGACTGCGATTTCCATCCCCTTGTCGCCACCCTTGGTGATGTCGACCTGCGGCTTTTGCCGGGGCAAGGCCTGGGTCAGCACTTCCTTGTTGACGCGATAATATTTCCCGGCATCCAGGATTTCGACCGCCTTCGGCATATCCGCCTTGATCGCGGCATCTGCACGCATGATCGCCTTGAGGTACTTCTGCAGCATCTCCGGCTGGCTCTGGATCACACGCGTCGTGGTATTCGTCACACAATCCGGGCCGTGCTCGCCCCACACATCGAGATTGCTGGCCAGCGCCACGCCGCCCATCTGATCGACGAGCCTCGTCGAGAATGGCTCGACATGCGTCACCGCATCGATCGCCTTGGCCTCGAAGGCCGATGCCATCGACAGCACGTCGTTGAACCAGACGATGTTGTAGTCGTCGTAGGACAGTCCGTTCTTGACGAGATTGCGGTACAGCGTGAGTTCGAAGGTGTTGAAGCGCATGGTGCCGATCTTGAGGCCCTTGCCCTTGCGGGCGGCGAGATCGGCCATGCTCGTGATGCCGGAGTCCTTCTGGGCAATCAGGAACAGTCCACCCGCCCCGCTGCCGGCGATGATACGGATCGGAGCGCCCTGCCCCGCCGCCACATAGGCATTGGTGAAGGGGTTATGGATGATATCCATCGCGTTGCTGACGAGCGCGGTGATGGCGTCACCCGGATTCGGCATGAATTTGAGCTGGACGTTCAGACCCTCGTCTTTGAAATAGCCCTGCGCATGTGCGTAAAAGAGCGGCGACATGCAGATGCCGACCAGATGCCCGACATTAACGACCGGGGCCTGCGCGCGTGCGATCAGCGGCGCACCGACGAGGGCAGAGCCCGCGACTGCGGCGGTGGTTTTCAGAAAGTCTCGGCGCTTCATGACAATCTCCCAGACTGGCTACGGCAAAAGTGCATACGAAATTGCATGCAATCTGTATGCCACGCAGCCTGTGGGAGCTTTTTAGATACTACACAAACACGCACTTGCGCTCTTGCCTATTCGGCAAGCAAATGCTGCCGTCACAGCAAGCCATTGCTGCAATGTTGCAGGTCCAAGCGATCCAGCCATGGTGCGTCGGTCCCCGCCAGTCGCGAGCGCTTGCCGCGTTCGTCCGCCCTGCTCCAACGAAGGTACGCCATGCCCGAATACACGCTTCACTGCTTTGCCCAGTCCGGTAACGCCTATCGCGTCGCACTGTTGCTGAATCTGATCGGCGCCGACTGGAAGCCGGAATTCGTCGATTTTTTCGCGAAAGGGTTGCCCCGCACTGCGGAATGGCGCGCCGACGTCAACGAAATGGGCGAAGTGCCGGTGCTGGATCATAACGGCAAGCGGCTGACGCAATCGGGCGTGATCCTCACTTACCTCGCGGACCTGACGGGCAAGTTCAAGCCGCAGACCGAGGATGAACGGCTTGAGGCATTGCGCTGGATCATCTTCGATAACCAGAAGCTCAACGGCTATCTCGGCCCCTACCGCTTTCTGCGCAATTTCGCCAAGCCTGCCGGAGACCCGGCCGCGATGGCCTTCCTGAAAGGACGCATCGACAACTCGTTGCGCATTCTTGACGGACGCCTTGCGCGCGCACCGTTTGTGATCGGCGACCATCCGACCATCGCCGACATTTCACTGGTCGGATATCTCTATTACCCGGCCGAGGAATTCGGTTTCGACATCGCGGCGACCTACCCGAACATCGCCGCATGGCTGGAACGGATGAAGGCGCTGCCCGGGTGGGCGCACCCCTACGACCTGATGCCGGGGCATCCAATCGGGGCGTAATCAGGCCCCGCCATATTTGGCGAGGAGCGCCCTGGCGTCGGCCAGCAATTTCTCGCCACCGATCTTTTTCGAGGCCTTCAGCCAGTTGTCGACGACAGGTTGCGTCGCCTTCTGCCAGCGTTCGGCCTCTGCCTTGTCGATCTGGGTGATCGTGTTGCCGCGCTCCCTGACCGCGTCCGCGACCACCACCGCCTGGTCGTCCCACATTCTTCCGGCGGCCCGCGCGGCGCTCTGGCCGGAATTCCTGTCGATGACCGCCTTCAGGTCGGCTGGCAGGGCGTCGTATCGCTGTCGGTTCATCGCCAGAATGAACGTTGCGGTGTAGAGCGCAGGCGGAGCCGCAAACTCGGCGTGAAACTTTGCATAGTCACCGACCTTGATCGCGGGCACCACCTCCCACGGCACCATGCAGCCGTCGATCGCCTTCAGCGACAGCGCGTCCGGCACCTGCGAGACCGGCATCGCAATGCCGTTCGCGCCCAGCGCCTTCAGCGCGTCGGCCGACAGCCGCGTCGGCGCGCGCAGCCTGAGGCCTTTCATGTCCGCCAGCGTAGCGACCGGCTTGACGGTATGGATCACCCCCTGATCGTGCGCCCAGACGCAGATCGGATGCACCTCTCTGAACTCGTCCCGCAGCTGTGCCTCATACAGCGCCTGCACCGCCTGTGCGTTGGCGACCGCGGACTTGTTGGCAACGAACGGCAGTTCGAACACCTCGATTTTCGGAAACCGCGCCGGCGTTAAGCCCGGCAGGGTCCAGACGATATCGGCGACGCCGTCGCGCACCTGATCGTAGAGTTGAGGCGCGGTGCCGCCCAGATGCATGTTGGGATAAAGGTCGATCCTGATGCGGCCGCCGGAGTCCTTCTCCACCTTGCGGGCCCATGGCGTCAGGAACCGGACCTGCGCATTCGACGTCGGCGCAAGAAAATGGTGCAGCTTGAGCACGACCTGCGGCGTCTGGGCGCCGGCGAAGCGTGTCCGCGCCGGCGCGGCAAGCGCGGCGCCGGCTGCGGCCAGGAATGTGCGGCGGCCATAGGGTCTCATGATCTCAGCCCATCGCAGTCGTTGCGGTGACGTCAAGCGCCGGATGGCTCATGATGGTGATCGTTCACATGGTGATCATAAGCACCGGCCTCCGGCTCGAACGGCGCTTCGATGCGGCGCACGGTCACATCCAGACTACGCAACAAGCCTTCCGCCGAATCCGTCCGCAGAAGACGCAAATACCGCGCGTGAATTTCGACGGGAATATGGTGATCTCCGAGCAACCACGCCGCGCGCGACAGTGCCGCGAGATCCCCGGCGCGCACCTCCAGCAGCAGCTCCGGACGGGCCACGATGTCGACCGCGCCACCCCCGTCAAGAAGCAGACAGTCATCGTGGCGCAGGTGGGTTCCGGCCGGAAGCGCAAGCTCGACCGTAGTCCCTCGCAACCCGGTGACTGGCCCACGTGGCGTGCGGCGCTGTACGTGGTCCAGCAACACCGTGTCGCAAATCCGCATGTCGCCGCGGTTTCCGACCGATACCGCACGCGCCATCGCGACCGCCTTCTTTCGACAGCGAATGTTCAGTTCAGCCGGCTCGGCCGGTCTTCGCCGTCCGAGGGCGCTGCAACGGGATGAGCCGCCCCCGTCGCTACGGAATGCGGATGAATCGTCGCATGCGCCGCTTTGGCGGCCGCCGCTTCAGCGTCCTTGCGCATATGCTGACGATAAGACATCCAGCCGAACGGCAACGACGCGATATAGGCAAGCGAGCCGATCGTGAGCACGTACCATGGATAGCTGAGCAGCAAAGCTACGAACAACACCACCACGAGGAAGACCGGCAGCACCATGTTCGGCGCGACCCGGGTGCCGAGTTTCTTTCCCGACAAAACCGGAAGCGTCGATACCAGCAGGAAGGCGATCGCCAGCGTGTAGATGCAGGCCAGCGTCGTCAGCCGCGGCATGCCCAGGAGCGTCACATAGATCGGCAGCAGCACGATGATGGCACCGGCCGGCGCCGGCACGCGGGTGAAGAAATTGCCGGCCCAGACCGGGCGGTTCGGGTCGTCCGCCATCACGTTGAAGCGCGCGAGGCGCAGGCTCATGCAGATGGCGAAAACCAGCGCCGCGATCCAGCCAATGGCGCCGAGTTCGTTCAACCCCCAGAAATACAGGATGAGCCCTGGCACAACGCCGAAATTGACGAAATCGGCGAGGCTGTCGAGTTCGGCGCCGGAACGCGACTGCCCCTTCAGGAGCCGGGCAACCCGGCCGTCGACACCGTCAAGCACCGCCGCGAACACGATGGCGCCCAGCGCCCATTCGATCCGCCCCTCGAGCGCAAGACGGATCGCCGTGAGCCCTGCGCAGAGCGACAGGAGTGTGATCATGTTCGGCAGCAGCAGGCGGATCGGTATGGCGCGGAAGCGCCGCCGGCGCGGCTCTCTGCCCTGGGGATCGACGGGTGTGAAGACCATGGACAATACCCTACCAGACTATCCGGCATCCTGTCATTTCGGAGCCGCTGAAGGCGATCTCAGCCAACCTTGAAGTTGCGCGGGCCTTCCGAGCCCTTCAGATCGGCGAGCACGGTTTCTCCCGCAATCGCGGTCTGCCCTTCCGCCACCAGCGCGCGTGCACCCTCGGGCAGATAGACATCGAGCCGCGACCCGAACCGGATCATGCCGAAGCGGTCGCCAACGCCGATCGGCTCACCTTCGCGCACGAAGCAAAGGATCCGCCGCGCCACGAGGCCGGCGATCTGAACCACACCTACCCGCCCGGAAGCGGTAGCGATTACGACCGCGTTACGCTCGTTATCCTCGCTCGCCTTGTCGAGATCGGCATTCAGAAAGCTGCCAGCGCGGTACACGATGCGCTCGACCCGCCCTGCGACCGGGGCGCGATTCACGTGGCAGTCGAACACACTCATGAACACCGATATCCGGAGCAACGGCCTCTCGCCGAGATCAAGCTCGGGGGGCGGGACCGAATTCACGACAAGGCTCACGCGGCCGTCGGCCGGCGACACCACGATGCCCTCGCGCACCGGCGTGACCCGCGGCGGATCGCGGAAGAAATAGGCGCACCAGGCTGTGAGAATGGTGCCGATCCAGCCGAGCGGCGACCAGAACCAGAACAGGATCAGGCTGGCCAGCGCGAAGGCGCCGATAAACGGCATTCCCTGTGGATGGATCGGCACAAGCTGCGAAGAGATCGATCGGATGACCGACATTGACTACTCCAGTGCATCCATGGGCGCTCGCGACAGCGGCCCATCGGCGGTTTCAGATATCTCATCGTCGACCGGCGGCGGGTTACGGTTCGGTGCCACATCCTCGCCAGCGGCCGCAAGCTTTTCGCGGGCGGCGTCGGCCTCACGCTGGCGATTCCACATGCTGGCATAAAGGCCGCCGCCCGCCAGCAATTGGTAGTGCGTGCCGCGCTCGACGACGCGGCCGGCCTCCAGCACGATGATTTCGTCGGCATTCACGATGGTCGAAAGCCGATGCGCGATCACGAGCGTGCTGCGATTTTTCGACACCCGCTCGAGCGCATCCTGAATTTCCTTCTCGGTATGGCTATCGAGCGCCGACGTCGCCTCGTCCAGTACGAGGATCGGCGGCGCTTTCAGGATCGTCCGCGCAATGGCAACGCGCTGCTTCTCGCCGCCCGACAGCTTCAGCCCGCGTTCACCGACCTCGGTCTCGTAGCCCTTCGGGCTCTGGCGGATGAACCCGTCGATCTGCGCCAGCCGCGCCGCTTCTTCCACCTCCGCGTCGGTCGCCTCCCAGCGGCCGTAGCGGATATTGTAGCGGAGCGTATCGTTGAACAGCACGGTGTCCTGCGGGACCATGCCGATGGCGGCGCGGACCGAGACTTGCGTCACATCGCGGATGTCCTGTCCGTCGATCAGGATACGGCCACCGGTCACGTCATAGAAGCGGAACAGAAGCCGCGAAATCGTCGACTTTCCGGCGCCGGAGGGGCCAACGATCGCGACCGTACGGCCCGCCGGGACTTCGAAACTGATACCTTTGAGGATGGACCGCGACGCCTCATAGGCGAAGCTGACATTGTCGAAGCGGATCGCGCCCTCGCGGACATGCAGCGCCGGCGCGCCCGGCTTGTCCTTGATCTCGGGATCGCGCGACAGGATGTGGAACATGGTCTCGATGTCGGTGACCGCCTGCTTGATCTCGCGATAGACCATGCCCATGAAGTTCAGCGGCTGATAGAGCTGGATCATCATGGCGTTGATCATGACGAAATCGCCGACGGTATTGGTGCCGGCCTGGATGCCGCGTGCGCACATCACCATCACTGCGCCAAGACCGACGGTGAAGATCGCGGCCTGCCCGGCATTGAGTACGGCGAGCGATGTATAGGTCTGCACACTCGCCTTTTCGTAGCGCTCCATCGAACGATCGTAACGCTGCGCCTCGCGCTCCTCCGCGGTAAAGTATTTCACGGTCTCGTAGTTCAACAGCGAATCGATGGCCTTGGTATTGGCTTCGGTATCGCTCTCGTTCATCCGCTTGCGGATAGCGATCCGCCATTCGGTCGCGTAATAGGTGTAGACCATGTAGGCAATGACGGTGCCGAGTATGACGGCGACGTAGCGCCAGTCGAACTGCCAAAACAGCACGCCTACGATCAGTGCGACTTCGAGGATGGTCGGGATCAGTTGCAGGATGACCATCCGCACGATGGTCTCGATCCCGTTCCGCCCCCGCTCCAGCACGCGGGTCAGGCCGCCGGTCTTGCGTTCCAGGTGGAAGCGCAAGGACAGCTGATGCATGTGCTGGAAGGTCAGGTCCGCAAGCCGCCGCACCGCATGCATTGCGACCTTGGCGAACACGCCGTCGCGCATCTGCGTCAGCACCGCCATCAGAATGCGCATGCCGCCATAGGCGATCGTCATCGCGACCGGAGCGGCCAACACCCAGGTCAGCCAGGAGGACCCGGAAACCGGAGCGCTCGGACTTCCGGCCAGCGCATCGGTCGCCCATTTGAAGGTGAAGGGCACCGTAATGGTGGCGAGCTTGGCGATCAGCAACAGCACCATCGCCCAGCCGACCCGGATTTTCAGATCGGCCCGGTCGCCCGGCCAGATATATGGCCAGAGTGCCAAAAGCGTCCGGAGCAACCCCTTCTGCGCGGTGACTTGCGGCCTCGGGGCCTCGCCGGTGGGGGCGGTGGTGTCGGTCATCAGCGAACGGGGAAGAGCCTGGTCGTGAGCGGGTTTACCCCGCGGATATAGGGTCTTGCGGCCCGTTTGTTAGCATCCTTGGAATAGGCGCATTGGACCTGTACATCAACCGCGATATACCCGCCCTTACGGCCTTTTCCGCCCTATGCCACAGTGAATGCATGAGCACGATTCGTAATATCTGCGTCTATTGCGGTTCCGGTCCGGGGACCGACCCGCACTTCGTCAAGGCGGCGCATGCCTTCGGCGCTATCCTGGCCGAGAACGATATCGGCCTCGTCTATGGCGGCGGATCGGTCGGGCTGATGGGCGCTGTCGCGGCCTCCACGCTCGCCCGGGGTGGCCGGGTCACTGGCATCATCCCGGAGTTCCTGTCCAGCAAGGAACGGCCGTTCACCGACGCGCAGGAACTCATCGTCACCCGCGACATGCACGAGCGCAAGCGCATCATGTTCGAGCGGTCTGACGCGTTCGTCGCCCTTCCAGGCGGTGTCGGCACGCTGGAGGACCTGGTCGAGCAACTCACCTGGGCGCAGCTCGGCCGCCATAAGAAGCCGATCCTGGCCGCCAATATCGGTGGTTTCTGGGATCCTCTCTGCGCGCTGCTTGACCACATGCGGGCGCTGGCGTTCATCCGCAGCGGCCTTTCGGTCAGTTTGCTGGTCGCCGATCGCGTGGAGGACATTCTCCCCAAGCTTCAGGAGGCTGCGCGCCCGATTGCGGAAGCCGAAAAGCTGATGGAAGCCGGCACCGCCGAGCGTCTGTAAGCGCTATTTGAGGAACGTCACCGCTTCGACCCGGTTGCCATCCGCGTCCCGGATATAGGCGGCGTAATAGCCGTCGCCGTGATGCGGACGAAGAGCGGGCACACCGTCCGAGGTGCCGCCGGCGGCAAGCGCCGCGGCGTGAAACGCATCGACCATCTCAGGGCTGGCCGCGCGCAGCGCGACGTGAGCACCACTACCGTCTGGTTGCGCCGGCAGACCGGGCCTATGGTTGATCCAGAATTCGGAGTAACGCTTGCCGAAAGCAACCGTCGCCGGCCGCGTCTCGAGCTTCGCGTAGCCGAGGGTGGCGAGCACGATCTCGTAGAAGGCTGCGGCGCGACCCAAATCACTGACGGGGATGGAAACGTGATCGATCACGCCTTGGCGCCCGAGCGCACCAGCTTGTAGACGATCGAATCCATCAGCGCCTGGAACGAGGCATCGATGATATTCGGCGACACGCCGACCGTAGTCCAGCGCTCGCCCGCCTCGTCCTCGCTTTCGATTAGCACGCGGGTCACGGCTTCGGTACCGGCATTGAGGATACGCACGCGATAATCGGTGAGCTTCAGCCCGTCGATGTGCTTTTGGTACTTGCCGAGATCCTTGCGCAGCGCGACATCCAGTGCATTGACCGGACCGTTGCCCTCACCCGCCGAAATCAGCGTTTCGCCCGCGACCTTCACCTTGACCACCGCCATCGCCACGGTGACGCGCTTGCCCAGCGCGTTGTAACGCTGCTCGACATTCACATCGAACTGCTCGACGTCGAAATAATCCGGCACCGTGCCGAGCACACGTCGCGCCAGCAATTCAAACGAGGCATCGGCGCCCTCGTAGGCGTAGCCGTGCGCCTCGCGCTCCTTCACTTCGTCTAGCAGACGCGCAATGCGGGGGTCATTCTTGTCGACGGCCAGGCCGATCCGCTCGAGCTCAGACAACAGGTTCGAGCGGCCGCCCTGATCCGACACCAGGACGCGGCGACGGTTTCCGACCGCTTCCGGCGGCACATGTTCGTAGGTTGCCGGCTCCTTCAGAAGCGCAGAGGCATGAATGCCGGCCTTGGTTGCGAACGCTGAGTCGCCGACATAGGGCGCATGCCGGTTCGGCGGACGATTCAGCATTTCGTCGAGCTTGCGAGAGGCCGGTGCCAGCGCCTTCAGCTGGTCGTCCGAGACGTTGATGTCAAACCTGTCGGCGAATTCCTTCTTGAGTTTCAGCGTCGGGATGATCGAAACCAGATTGGCGTTGCCGCAGCGCTCGCCAATGCCGTTCAGGGTGCCCTGGATCTGGCGCGCGCCGGCACGCACCGCCGCGAGCGAATTGGCTACCGCATGTTCGGTGTCGTTATGCGCATGGATGCCCACATGGTTTCCGGGAATGACCTTCACCACCGCGCCGACGATCTCTTCCACTTCGTGCGGCAGCGTGCCGCCATTGGTGTCGCACAGAACCACCCAGCGTGCGCCGGACTCGTAGGCGGCCCTGGCGCAGGCCAGCGCGTAATCGGGATTGGCCTTGTAGCC
>JAEZBA010000616.1 GCA_023430245.1 Pseudomonadota bacterium | reverse complement strand
GTATCCGCCAATCTCGATATCCGTGCCAGCGGCGGCGTTCGTCCCTTTGCCGGCGATGCCGGGCGGATGGCGCTCGATATTGCCGTCGGCACCGCCAGCCTGTTGCTGCCCGGCGGCGCCAGGCCCGTGCCGGTCACGCTGAAGACGCGTCTGGTGAGCGATGCCCTGGGCGTTCAGTTCAACGATGTTGCGGCAAATCTTGCGGGCTCGGCGGTGCGGGGCCGGCTCGGCGTCGTCTACGGCGAGCCGCTTGCCATCGACGGCGAACTGCGCACCGACCGGATCGACCTCGGCGCGGTGCTGGCCACAGCGATCGGGAGTACCGCTTCCGCCAAGGGCGACAGGCTGTGGAGCGAGACGCCGTTCGTGATGCCGGCGCTGCCCGAATTGTCCGGCCGGATGACGATCAGCGCCGCGCAGGCCACCCTGATGCCGTCCTGGCAGGTGACCAAATTCGCCTCGGCGCTGCGTTTCTCCGGCTCCGACGTCGTTGTGGAGGATATCGCGGGTGAGCTCCTTGGCGGACTGCTTTCGGGCGAGATGACGATCCGGCGCGGTGCCGACACGCTTGGCCTGCAGGGACGGATCGCGGTGACGAATGCCGATGCCACGCAATTGCTGTTCGGCGACGGCGCTGCGCCGCTGACAGGACAGGCGGCGTTGACCCTGCAACTGGAAGGGCTGGGACGGAGTCCGCGGGCGCTGGTTGGTTCGCTCAACGGCACCGGCGCCCTGGTGCTCGATCATGCGCGGATCGCGTCGCTGGATCCGAAGGTTTTTTCAGCCGCGACGAGCAGCGTCGATCAGGGGCTTCCGATCGATGCGCCGCGGGTGCGCGAGATTGCCAAGAGCGGCCTCGATGCGGGGCCGCTGGTGGTGCCGCATGCGGAAGCGACGCTGATCGTTGCCGCCGGCGTCGCCCGCATCGACAGCTTCAAGGCGCGCGCCGATGCCGCCGACCTCGCGGTCACCGGCGCCTACGATTTTTCAAACGGGCGCATCGATGTGCGGTTCGCCATGGCGGGACCGGCGGACGGCACATCGCTCAAGCCGGAGGTTGCGGTGCAGCTTCGGGGGCCCGTTGGAAATCCGGAGCGGGTGCTGGATGTCTCGTCGCTAACCGGATGGCTGGCGTTGCGCTCGGTGGAGCGGCAGACAAAGAAGATCGAAGCGATCGAGCAGGGGCTTCCGGTGGAAGATGCACCGGCAGCGCCGGCGAAAGAGACCGCGCCGCAAAAGCCGGATGCCGCTGTTGCGCCGCCGCGACGCAAGCCGCCGCAGCCTGCGGTTCAGCCATTGCCGCCAGCGATCGAGATCAGGCCGTCGGTGAGCGATCGCCGCCCGCAGCCGAGAGCGGAGCCGCAAAGGGTGGAGCCATCAAGAGTCGAGCCGCAACGCGAAGAGCCGCTGCGTCCGGGTGGAGCCAATCCGTTTCCGCAACCGATCGGCTCGCCGCCGCCGCCGTCCGCGGTGCGGCCATTTCCGCCGCAGACCGTCCGGCCGATTTTCTGAAGTCCCGCGTCCGGCGACATGAGCGCCGGAAACGTATATCGACCCTGCGGAGGGCTTGTCGTCATTCCGGGAAGTCCCCCGGGCCCTGGCGTGCCCGACAACCCGGAATGACGCAGGATGACCCCGCGACTAGCGGCGAATATCCCTGTCGGGCGATTGCCCGCGATAGTGATCGAGCACGAACAGCCTGATCGCGGACGACAGATTGCCGTGCCGCCGTTGCGAGTCGATGTTCGCAACAATGTCCGACAGCGTCATGCCGCGCGCGTCGGCGATTTCCTTGAGGCCCTTCCAGAAAGCATCTTCAAGACTAACGCTGGTCTTATGTCCTGCTATCACGATCGATCGTTTCACGACCGGTGACTTCATTGGCCTCTCCGCTTCCAATCCGGTGGCCGTCGAGATTGCTTGCAGACTTGTCACGTTGCGCCCCTTCCAGTTTGCGCTCCGCCTTCGATCGACCATGTAACAGTCGACGTGCCGCAGCGTTATCCGCATCACGCTGCCGGTCACGCTTCTTCCGCGCCAGCCGAAGATTCAAGACGTCGCCCATCAAAGACCCGGTCAGTTACCGGCTATCTTTGGACCCCCCAAGGGCCCAAATCTATTGACGCATACCGGCTGTTGATTGCGCCTTTAGCGTGGCGGGGGCAAGGCGGAATTGGCAACGAACAGGAATCGCAGTTTTCGCGGGCTTAAGCCGATCGCGGAAAGTCCGGAACATTCCGGACCGAGTTGCCGGAGAGGGTCCCGAAAAATTTTGTCAGCGCGGCCGAATCATAAGCTCGGGACGGACAAGGCGCTCGAACTCCTCGGGGCTGACGAAGCCTCCGGTGACGGCCTCGTGCTTCAGCGTTGTCCCGTTTTGATGCGCGCGTTTGGCGACCTTGGCGGCGTTGTCGTATCCAATCTTCGGCGCCAGCGCGGTGACCAGCATCAGCGAACGCTCCAGCAATTCGCGGATGCGCGTTTCGTTGGCCTGGATGCCGACGACGCAATTGTCGGTGAATGAGCGCGATGCATCGGCCAGCAGCCGGATCGATTGCAGCATCGCGAATGCGATCACCGGCTTGAACACATTCAGTTCGAAATGGCCCTGACTGGCGGCGACGGTGATGGTGGTGTGATTGCCGAACACCTGGCAGCACACCATGGTCAGCGCCTCGGCCTGGGTCGGATTGACCTTGCCCGGCATGATCGACGAGCCCGGCTCGTTCTCGGGCAGGATCAGTTCGCCGAGCCCCGAGCGCGGGCCGGAGCCGAGCAGGCGAATGTCGTTGGCGATCTTGAACAGCCCGGTGGCCATGGCGTTGAGCGCGCCATGCACGAACACGTATGCATCGTGCGTGGCCAGCGCCTCGAACTTGTTCTGCGCGCTGACGAAGGGAAGGCCGGTGATCGCGGCCGCGCGCTTGGCGAACATGGCCGCAAATTTTGGGTGCGCATTCAATCCGGTGCCGACCGCGGTGCCGCCCTGCGCCAGCGGATAGAGCTCCTTCACCGCCAGCTTGATGCGGGCGATGCCGAATTTCAGCTGCGCGGCATAGCCGGAAAATTCCTGGCCGAGGGTGAGAGGGGTCGCGTCCTGGGTATGGGTGCGGCCGATCTTTACGATCTTCGCGAAGTCCTTCTCCTTCACACGCAGCGCAGCATAGAGATGCTCGAGCGCGGGGATCAGCACGTTCGTAATGTCCAGCACCGCCGCGATGTGCATGGCAGTCGGGAAGCTGTCATTCGACGACTGACTCATATTGACGGCGTCGTTCGGATGAACCGGCGTTTTCGAGCCAAGCGGTGCGCCCAGCATTTCGTTGGCGCGATTGGCAATGACCTCGTTGAGATTCATGTTGGTCTGGGTGCCGGAGCCGGTCTGCCAGATCACCAGCGGGAATTCGCCGGACAGCTTGCCGTCGATCACCTCCTGCGCGGCATCGACGATCGCGCTGCCGCGCTTCTTGTCGAGCGCACCGAGTTGCATGTTGGTTTCCGCGGCGGCGCGCTTGACGTTGCCGAAGGCACGGTTCATCGGTTCCGGCATGCGGTCGCCGCCGATCCTGAAATTCTGCAGCGAGCGTTGGGTCTGTGCGCCCCAATAGCGGTCGGCGGGCACGTCGATCGGACCGAAGCTGTCGGTCTCGCTGCGGGTTTTGCTCTGATGCGGCTCGCCTTGGCGGCGCTTGTTATCGGCGGATCGGGTCTTGCTTTGGGATTTGGCCATGGGACGAGTGTATAGCGTCACGCGCTGGCGCGCCAAAGCCGCAACACCGGACAGGAAACCGGAATTGTTCGAAACTATTTCTTGCGGAAGCGATCGAGCCGGACCACTTCGCCGGTCGGTTTGTCGCCGGCGGTGTCGGCGGTCTTGCCATCGCCTTTCGGTTCGGCTGCATCCGCGGGTATCGCCGGCGTCACCGTGGCGGGCGCCTGGCCGGCCTCGACCAGCGCCACGGTCTCCGCTTCGATTGTCTCGAATTGCAGCCCGAACTGCACCGACGGATCGAAGAAGCTCTTGATGGCGTTGAAGGGGACGCCGAGTTTTTCCGGCACGCCGCCGAACGACAACCCGACTTCGAATCCGGTGTCGGTCACCTTCAGGTCCCAGAACTGATATTGCAGGATGACCGTCATTTCCTGCGGGAATTGCTCGCGCAGGCGCGGCGACATCTTCACGCCCTCCGCATCGGTGCGGAACGAGATCGAGAAATGATGTTCGCTCGGCAGACCGCTTTTGGCGGCGTCGGACAGAACCTTGCGCACCAGCCCGCGCAACGCGTCCTGGGCCAGGAGATCGTAACGGATATGGTCGGTCGCCATTGGTGATTGCACCAGAAAGCCGCCTTTGAGAATCGCCTGCGATGGTAACCCGGCTGAACCGGTCCGTCAGCCCGTGGGCAGAGCGTTACGGAACCGATTTCGGACGGGGATAAAGTGGAGGCTTCTGTTGCCAGGTGCCTCCGAACCCCGCCTGACGGAGCTTAACCCGTCAGGGCTTTAGGCTTGGTTTTTCAAACCGCTTACGCGGCCTGAGCAACCGGAGCATAGTTGTCGTTGGCAACTATACGTTTGGCCCGATAACGGCGGGTACCATAC
>JAEZBA010000599.1 GCA_023430245.1 Pseudomonadota bacterium | reverse complement strand
GCATCGGAGGCGGCGCTTTCGGCTCCCTGCGCTTTCGGCGCCGCGCCCGGTGGCTGCAGGATGGTCTCGAGGTCGATCGGCACGGGCTGGTCGCCGGCGGCGATGATGTTCTCCTGGTGCATGTCGGTCGCAGCGAAGCAATGAAACAGCGCAAGCCAGGCACCGGCGCGGCGGAAATACATCTCGCAGCCGGCCTGATCGGCGACCCCGGTATGGTCGATGAATTCCGCCCAGCCGTAATGATCACGCGCGATCGCTTCGGCCGCCCGCAAGTCGAGCGGCGGGTTGGATGCATTGAGCCGCCCGATCAAGGCGCGCCAAGCGACATCGAGCCGCAGATCCTTGGGCTTGTAGACGACCCGGGCGCCGTCCTCGAGGGTGACGATGAAGACCGAGCGACCGCCATTATGACGATCCGAAAGATCGCCGGCGATCCGGGCGACGCGGATGTGGCCGTCGCGGCGGACCAGGTCGCGGCGGATCGCGTCGATATCGGCGTCCAATCGGGACGCAAATTCTTGCACGGCGTCGATCCATTGCCGGGTCAGGGTGGCGATCAATCGCAGAAGAACCGGCTTTTCCTCGAACAGCCGACGAAAGCCGCCAGCCTTCATGTCGGCGACGAACCGGTCGTAGAGCGCTGTCGACGCCTTGGGTCCGGCCGGCGCCGCTTCGGACGTCATGTTGCCGCGGGCCGCGGTGAAGCGCTCATACAGTAGCGGGACGCAAAGGTCGGTCAGTTGGTCCAGAAGCATCCGCCGGAGGTCGGCACGCGCCGCCTCGGTGAAATGCTGCCGGATTGAGGGCCCAATCGCGCTCCAGAGCCGGATTTCGGCCTGTTCGACGACCGGAAGCAGCAGGTGTTCGAATGCATGCGGCTCCACATGCTGAGCCGTGCCGATTTGCCGTGACGAGCCGCCCTGCAACGCTGATTCGATCCAGGCGGCGTCGTCGATCCAGGCGGAATGTCTCTGGGAAGCGTCGCGAGCGACGAATGACAGGCGCTTCAGTGCGTCGTCGTAAGACAGCCCGTCGCGCTCCAGCCTGCGACGAAACAGCCCGGCGTCGCCATTCGCGGACGCGCGGGACCATGCGGTGATTCGCGCCGTGGCCAAGTCCGGATCGCCGATTTGGCCGGGCAGCGGCTCAACGTCCCCGGACAGGAGCTCGTCAATTGTCGCGGCGCGCGCGATCAAACGCTCGAAAAACGCTTCCATCACTCTGTCTCAGGGGCCCCCCGCACGCTTATCCCTCGCGGCATGGCGAATGTCACGATACGCGGAGAGACTATATCCGCGCTGTTTTTGCAGCCGGATCGGGCGATAACGTCCGCTGATCGGGAAAATCAGGCCGTTTCGTACGGACCGCGCGACCGGTTGCGGAAAACGGCAACTTCAGTCGTTGACGGTCAACGGATTGACATGAATCGTTAGTCAGGAATTTTAAGGGATCGTTGTGGTGAGAAACTGACCACTGATTGACTTTTTACCTCACTTGGCGAATCCTTGGCCTCGCCAGCAGGGGGAAATTTCTCCGAGTTTCCTCGTTACTTTCTATGCATCTGGCGGATGAAAGGAATTTACGCCATGACCCTCACCACCCAAAAAGAACAAGAGATCCTGAGCTTCGACGTTTCCGACGAAGTGCTGGAAAGTGCCGCAGGAACCGAGACCTCCGCAAACTACACGCTGGGTTCGTGCACCGGCCTGTCCGTTTGCCCGGCCTGGTAATCTCCGGACGGTTTTGTCTGAAAAGACAATTTGGCGCCGTTTCCGAATAGTTCGGAAACGGCGTTATTTTTTTGCCTGGGCGTTGGTGCCTCGGTCTTTGCTTCCACCCGCGGACGGCGGCCCCCGCAATCGGCGGTGAACCCGATACTTCCTGGATCAATTCAGCAGGCCCCAAACCCTGCCGGTCCGAGAGCGCTCGCCAAAGCCCGCTGTTGCGAGCGGCCATTCCACAAAGCTGTGACCACTGTTTTGCCTGACTGCTTTTCTGTGCCGTCCGGCCTCAATCTGTAGGCGTGGGCTGCGGAAATTAGGTACCATTGTTGACGAATCACAGCGTGGGTCTGTTGCCGAGGAGGCCGTGAGATGATCATCACAGTGGCCACGATGAAGGGTGGCAGCGGCAAGAGCACGGTTGCCAGTTGCCTGGCCGTCTACTGGCATCTGCGCGGCCGGCGCCCGACCCTCATCGATGCGGATCCGCAGCGTTCGATCATGGGACTTGCGGCCCGAGAGCGCGGGCTTGGCGGTGTCGCCGTCATCGAGGATGCGACCGAAGAGGTAACCAAGACCGCGCGCCGGATTTCGCTGGCCGGCGGGCTGGTGATCATCGACACGCCGGGCTTTCGCGCCAAAACCACGCTGGACTGCGTCGCGGCGTCGGACTTCCTGCTGGTGCCGGTGAAGCCGTCGCCGTTCGACGTCGACCGAACGCTGGATACCATCGGGTTCCTGACCGAGCGCAACGATGGCCGCCGTCCGCTCTATCGCTGCCTGCTGACCCAGACGACGCGCGACTCCGTGATCGCGAGGCATATCCGGGCCGAACTGACCGAGGCAGGCCTGCCGGTGCTCGAGAACGAGATGCAGAACCGGGTTGCCTATCCGGAAGCGTCATTGTGGGGCGCGACGCCCAGCCTGATCAGCTGGAAGGGACCGGCGGCAAAGGAAATCGCCGCGATCGCGGACGAGGTCGACGCGGTGCTCGGGCAGCAGCAGGCCGCAGCATGACACGCAAACAGCTCCCGAAGGCGATCAAGCCGGCCGGTTCGGGCTTGCGATACATCCCGGGCGAAGCCGGCACCGAGGCGCCGCTGCCGCAATCGGTCACGGCAAAACCCACGACGCCGAAAGAGCCGGTCCAGGTCGAGGCCGATGTCTGGACGCCGTCGCCGCCGCCGGCGAATGACTCGTTTGTCGTGTTGCCGCCGTTGACGCAGGGCGAGGCGGAGCGGCGGCTTCAGCTGGCGTTCAAGATCGTCGATCGTCACAAGATGTATGCTGGTCTCGGCGGCCTTGTCCCGATGCCCGCCGTGAATGTCGCCAGCGTCACCGCCATCAATCTGCGGATGGTGAAGGTGCTGAGCGACCTGTACGGGATCGCATTCGAGCGCGACAAGATGCGGTCGATCGTGCTCGGCCTCATGGGCGGCGCGACTCCGACCGGGCTTGCGGCGGCGACGGCGACGACATTGTCCTTCGCTGCGCCATTCGCCGGCGCTTTTGGCCTCGTGGTGTCGACCGTTGTCGCCGCGACATTGACGCGCCGCATCGGCCTGTACTTCGTCGAGCGCTTCGAATCCGAAACGCTTGTCGTGCGCTGAGGGTCTTCGGCGAGCTGCCCGGAGTTTCAGTTTAACAGCTCCCTGTTTGCAGCGGACGCGCTTGCGCGGCCCTGTTGTTTGAAAGGCGCGGGCGCGCCTTGCCTCAAACGAAATTGGTGAGGGGAATGATGCGCCGAAAGACGCAGGGCATTCCTGATACGCCGCGTTCGCTTTGACACGAACGCGGACGCCTCACGGCGCATCACACCCGCGTCGAGCTTGCGCTCGTTGCGGGCGCTTTTTTGCGGCGTCTTTGTGCGCGGCTCCCGCCAGACCGCACGATCCCCGGGCCGCGTTTGCGTACCTGCGCCAACCGGGGCGCAAGCAGTTCAGCGAGCTCCTCGCGCACGGGTCGTAGTGCCCGTAGAGCGGGGTCCCGAGGCCCCCCGGGAGTATGGCCGACGAAGCCACACCCGCGGGCGCCGCACCTTACTCCATCAACAGACGTCACCGGTTGACGCCCCTCATGAGCGAGGTGGAGAGTATCTATGCTTTTATTCCTAAAATGTCAAGGGGCAAAGACGACCGGCGGGTTTAATGCCCCGGCCGCGAACCGGCAAACCTTCAGACCCACGCTGTCGTCCCAACCGGAATGTGGGGTGCAGTACGGCGATTGGTGCGCTGCGCAGGGTTGCGCTAACATGCTGACAACGTGGCCAACGCGGCCCGGCAAACCTCACAAGAAACAAGGACCACGCAGCGGTCCGCGGGAGACGCGCGATGAACATGATGTCGAAGATCAAGCCTGTGCCGGCGGCGCCGGAGCGGCTGTTCATCGGCGGCCGATGGGTCGAGCCGATTTCGAAGCAGACGCTCGACGTGATCTCACCGGTCACCGAGGAACTGATCATGCGCTATCCCGAGGCCGGACGCGCCGACATCGACCGTGCCGTGGCCGAGGCCCGCGACGCCTTCGACAACGGACCCTGGCCGCGCATGGCGCCGTCCGAGCGCGCCAAATATCTGCGCAAGATTGCCGAATTGCTGTCGCAGCGCCTCGACGAGATCGCCAATGCCTGGACGCTGCAGGTCGGCGCGCCGATCATGCTGACCAAGAAGCTGGTCGGTCAAAATCCGACGCTTTTCAATTACTACGCCGACCTGATCGAGACTTATCCGTTCGTCGACGAGCGCAAGCGCGACGATGGCGGCAAAGTGCGGGTGGCGAAGGAGCCGGTCGGAGTCTGTGCCGCGATCACGCCGTGGAACGCTCCACTCGTGTTGCTGAGCTACAAGGTTGCGGCGGGTCTTGCCGCCGGCTGCACGATCGTATCGAAGCCGTCGCCGGAGACGCCGCTGGAAGCCTACATTCTCGCCGACTGCATCGAGAAGGCCGGGCTGCCGGCGGGCGTGTTCAATCTGGTGCCGGCGGGCCGCGAAGGCGGCGACTATCTCGTGCGCCACAAGGATGTCGACAAGGTTGCGTTCACCGGCTCGACCGCGGCCGGCAAGCATATCGCCGCGGTGTGCGCGCAACGGCTGGCGCGCGTCAGCCTCGAACTCGGCGGCAAGTCGCCGGCGATCCTGCTCGATGACGCCGACTTCGCCGCGGCGCTGCCGAGCCTGATGGTCTATTCGATGCCAATCACCGGGCAGGTCTGCTTCTCGCTGACGCGCCTTCTGGTGCCGGAGACGCGCAAGCAGGAGTTTCTCGACATGTTCCTGAGCGCGGTGTCGAAGATCAAGGTCGGCGATCCGTTCAGCCCGGACACGCAGATGGGGCCGTTGACGATGGCGCGGCAGCTTGAGCGCGTGCAAGGCTATATCGCTGCAGGGCGCGCGGAAGGCGCGACACTCGCCTGTGGCGGCGGCCGGCCGAAAGGCTTCGACAAGGGCTATTATATCGAGCCGACAATATTCACCGACGTGCATCCGTATATGAAGATCGCGCAGGAGGAGATCTTCGGTCCGGTCGTTTCCGTGATCTCCTACACCGACGAGGATGACGCGATCCGCAGGGCCAACAACTCGGTCTACGGATTGAGCGGCGCGGTCTACACCGCCGATCCCGAACGCGGTTACCGCATGGCGCGCCGGATGCGCACCGGCAGCGTGACCGTCAACGGCATGATCGTCGACCCGAAGCACCCCTTCGGCGGATTCAAGCAGTCCGGGGTCGGCCGTGAGGGTGGGATCGAGGGCCTCGACAACTACGTCGAGACCAAGACTATCCATTTTGCGTGATCGGCCGGGACGATCCCGGCCTGACTGGCTGCAACAGTGTCGAATCCGTGGGCACGTCCTGAACGGCGCGGTCTTGGCGGCAGAACGCCGCACCGGATAGGCAAATAGTATCGCCCTGAAGAAGGGCGATGTCCGCGCCTCCCGGGCGCGAACCAATTGACGTTAACGATGAACCATGCTGGACCATAGGCCGGGCTGGCCGATACATTGCCGCCGGCAATAACAAGGTGCCGAACGCGCCGCTTTCGAAAACGCAGAGGAGGATTTCATGTTCAGGAGAATGACGATGATGCTTGCGGCTTCGGCCGCCACGTTCGTCATGGCGACCGGAATGGCGGCCGCCCAGGACACCATCAAGATTGGTGCAAGTGCACCGAAGACCGGGCCGCTCGGCGCACCCGCCGCAGTGACGCATTGGCCGAACATCAAGCTCTGGGTCGAAGAGGTCAACAAGCGTGGCGGCCTCAAGGTCGGCGGCAAGCAGATGAAGGTCGAGGTCATCGAGCTCGACGACAAGACCACGGCCGACGAGGCGATCAAGAACATCACGCGCCTCGCCACCGTCGACAAGGTCGATTTCATCGTGACCCCGTACTCGACCGGCATCAATGCTGCGACCGCGCCGCTGATCGCGAAGTTCGGCTATCCGCATATCGCGACCACAGCTGCATCCAACAGCGTCGAAGATTTCGCCAAGCGCTGGAACAACTCGGTCTGGATGCTGGGCACCTCCAAGCAGCTCGCCGAGGGTGTCGCCGACGCGCTCAAGAAGCTGCGTGACTCCGGCGCGATCGGCAAGCGCGTCGCGCTGGTCAACGTCGCCGACGCCTTCGGCCTCGAACTGCTCAATGCCGGCAAGCCGGCGCTGCAGAAGGCCGGCTTCGACATCGTCTATGAAGCGTCCTATCCGCTCGGCACGCAGGACGTTGCGCCGATCATCTCCGCGGCCAAGGCGACCAATCCGGATGCATTCGTGGCCTTCTCCTATCCGCCGGACACGATGGCGCTCACCGATCAGGCCCGCATCCAGAAGTTCGATGTCGGTGCCTTCTATGTCGGTGTCGGCACCGCCTTCCCGAGCTATATCGGCCGCTTCAAGGATGCCGCCAACGGCGTGATGGGAGTGGGTGGCTTCGACTCCAGCTCTCCGGCGATTCAGGACTATCGCAAGCGGCACAAGGAAGTGACCGGCGTCGATGCGGATTCCTGGGCGAGCCCGGTAACCTATGCCGGACTTGAAATCCTCGGCCAGGCGATCGAGCGCGCCGGAACGACCGACAAGGCGAAGGTGGTTGCGGAGATCCGCAAGGCGCCGTTCAAGACCATCATCGGCGAGGTCGATCTGAAGGACGGCATCAATCACAAGGTCTGGACGGTCGGTCAGTGGCAAGACGGCGTCTTCACTGGCGTCGCGGCTGACGGCATTCCGGGCGCCAAGGCCCCGGTGAAAAAAGAGCCCTGGAAGTAAGCCTTCGAGGAGCAAAAATGTCCGGCGCGGCGGGCTAGCGGTCCGATTCCAACCGCTCCACTAGCCGCGCCGGACGATTTTTCTGCGGGACCCCAATGGAGACCATTGTCACCGGTATCTTGCTCGGCGGAACCTACGCGCTCATCGCGATCGGTCTGACCCTGCAATACGGCGTCGCCCGCATCATGAACCTCGCCAATGGCGAGACTTTCGTGGCCGCCTGCTTCATCGCCTTTTGGCTGTTCACCTCCTACGCGGTGAATCCGCTCTGGGGCATCCTGATCATCGCGCCCGCGGCCTTCTTCGTGAACTGGGCGATCTATGCGCTGCTGCTGCGGCCTCTCGTCGTGCGCGCCAAGTCGCAAGGCATGCTCGAGGTCGATTCCATCCTCGCGACCTTCGGGCTGCTGTTCCTGTTCCAGGGGCTGATGCTGCGCGGCTTCGGCGGCGCGTACACGTCCTACACGTTCCTCGCCGACCGGTTCGATATCCTTGGCACGTTCTACGGCCTCAATCGCGTGGTCGCGTTCGGTGCGGCCTGCGTGATTGCCGTGCTGCTGTATCTGTTTCTTTACCGCACGCGCTACGGCACCGCGGTGCGCGCAGTTGCGGTCAATCCCAATTCGGCCAACCTGGTCGGCATCGATGTCGCCAAAGCCGCGGCGCTGTCGTTTGCGCTGGGTGGGGCGCTGACCGCCTGCGGCGGCACGCTGCTGTCGACCTTCTACACCTTCAATGCGTCGATGGGCGTGATCTTCACCATGAAGGCGCTCATCATCGTGATCATGGGCGGCGTCGGCGATGTCCGCGGCGCGGTGATCGCGGCGCTGATCCTCGGGATTGCCGAGACAGCGGTTGCGCGCCTTATCGATCCAGGCCTGACCCTGGCCGCGACCTACGCGCTGTTCGTGCTGGTGCTGATGTTCCGGCCGCAGGGCATTTTCGGCAGGCAGCAGGCATGACCCGGTTGAGCTCCGGCGAAGTCTGGACCGGGATTGCCGGCGCCATCGCGGTCGGCGCCGCGGCGACGCTGCCGTTGTTCGACGAGGGCTATTACCTGTCGCTCGCCCTCAACATGGTGATGTATGCCGCGCTCTGCACGGCGTGGACCCTGTTTTCCGGGCCGACCCATTACGTGTCGCTCGCGACCGCCGCGTTTTTCGGGCTTGGCACCTACGCCGTGGGTCTGGGTCTCGAGCATATGCCGTTCGGAGTGCTGGTGCTGATCGGCGGCGCAGTGGCGGCGATCCTTGCCGGGCTGGTCGGCGCCGCGACGCTGCGCATCTCCGGCGTCTATTTCGTGATCTTCACCTTCGGGCTCGCCGAACTGGTCCGCCAGGTGGTGTCGTATACGCAGATCAAGCTGACCAGCAAGATGGGGCTCTATGTCTTCACCGACTTCACCGAGAAGCACATCTACTGGATGCTGCTGGCGCTGACGGCGCTGGTGTTCGTCACCGGCTGGCTGATCAACCGCTCGCGCCTCGGCTTCGCGATGCAGATCATCGGCAATGACGAAACCGTGGCGAAGCATTCCGGCATCGATACCGCGAAGTTGAAGATCATTCTCTTCATGATTTCCGGCGCCTTTATCGGTATGGCGGGCGCGATCCTGGCGCCGCGCTACGCCTATATCGAGCCGCCGGCGGCCTTCAATCCGATGATTTCGTTTCTGGTCGTGATCATGGCGCTGCTCGGCGGCACGCGGAAACTGTGGGGGCCGCTGGTCGGGGTGATCCCGTTCACGCTGGTGATGGACTTCGTGTCGGTCCGCTTTCCGAACGATACCTCGATCGTCATCGGCATCGCCTTCCTTGTGATCGTCTTTCTCCTACCCGACGGCATTACCGGGCGGCTTGAGCAACTCTGGGCCAATCTGCGAAAGCCGCGCGCACAGCCCGAGCCGGTTCCGGTGGAGGAGCGCGCATGACCGCGGCGGCGCTCAGCGTCAGCGGCGCGCGCAAGGCCTTCGGCGGCCTGGTCGCGGTGAATGACGTATCGTTCGAGGTGCAGCAGGGTGAATTGTTCGGCCTGATCGGCCCCAACGGGTCCGGCAAGACCACGATGCTGAACCTCATTTCCGGGGCGCTGAAACCGGATGCCGGCGAGATCGTGCTGGCCGGCACGCCGATATCCGGAATGCCGGCGCACAAGATCGCGCGGCAGGGCGTCGCGCGCACCTTCCAGCTGGTGCGCATGCTGCCGGCGATGGACGCCGAGCATAACGTGATTGCCGGCGCGGTGTTCGGCCATCAGCGGCTCTGGGGTGCGCAGGCGCGCGAGGCCGCGCATGAATTGCTGGCGCTGGTCGGCTTGCGCGGTCGCGAGCATGTGCCGGTCGCGGCGATGACCTATATCGACCAGAAGCGGGTCGAACTGGCGCGGGCGCTGGCCTCCAATCCGCGCGTGCTGCTGCTCGATGAGTGGCTGGCCGGACTCAATCCCAGCGAACTGAATATCGGGATCGAGCTGATCGACAAATTGAGCCGGCAGGGCCGCACCATCATCATGGTCGAACATGTGATGGACGCGATCCGCTC
>JAEZBA010000487.1 GCA_023430245.1 Pseudomonadota bacterium | reverse complement strand
TGCCGGGATTGGTCTGCACCCAGAACTCGACGCGGTCGAAGCCGTGCGGACCGGCAGCCTCGGGATCGGTCGCGATCGACGTGGAAAACACCGCGCGTTCGAGCTTGAGCGGCTTGATCTCGGTATTCACCGCCTTGTCGAGCTTGCCGGCAGCCTTCTTGCGTACATCCGACAATGCGGCCGCAGCCTTACGAAAACGCGCGTCGGTTTCGGCGGCTATCTTTTCCAGCGCGATCAATTTCTCCGCACCGGCATCGATTGCCGCAAGCGCCGCCGCATGACGTTCGGCAAGCGCGGCGAGCTGGTCCACCGGGGTATTGTACTTGCGGGCCGCCGCGCGCAGGGAAAACAGCCGCTCCTCGATCCGCTCAAGTTCGGCGGGATCGTAATTGGCGGCACGCAACGCGCTTTCGAGGTGCGTCCGCGCCTCGTCGATTGCGGCCAACGCGGCATCCAGCGCCTTGATCGCAGGGTCGGCCAGGCCGGGCGCCTGGGCGCTGCGGCGTTCCAGCCGTCGGATCGCCGAAGCAAAACCGGGAACCGGCGATGCATTACCCGCCACCGCGTCGTAGGCGTCGCGCAGGTCGCCGGCAATCTTCTCGGCTTGCATCATAGCGGAACGGCGTTCGGCAAGCGCCGTCTCCTCGCCGGCCTCGGGGCGAAGTTTTCCCAACTCGTCGACCGCGTGGCGGAGATAATCGGCCTCACGCTGCGCGCGCTCCACCTCAAGCCGGTGCGTCTCGACCGACTGCGCCGCAGCCTGGCACTCCTCCCACAACTGCGCGACGTCGGCCGCCTTGTCCTCCGCTCCGGCGAAGGCATCGAGCAGGGCACGATGCGTGGCGGCATCGACCAGCGCGCGGTCATCGTGCTGGCCGTGAATCTCGACCAGCGCGGCGCCGAGGCTTCGCAGCGCCTGTACCGATACCGGCTGGTCATTGATGAAGGCGCGGGTTTTGCCATCGCGCGACTGGATGCGTCGGAGGATCAGATCCTCCTCCGCATCGATGCCGTGTTCACGCAGAAGCCGCCGCGCCGGATGGCGTGCCGGCACGTCGAAAACGGCGGTGACCTGTCCCTGCTCGGCGCCCTGGCGCACCAGACCCGCATCGCCGCGCGCGCCTAATGCCAGCGCAAAGGCATCGAGCAGGATCGACTTGCCGGCTCCAGTCTCGCCGGTGAGCACAGCGAGACCTTGGGCGAAATCGAGATCGAGTTTGTCGATCAGAACGATGTCGCGGATGGACAAACGGACGAGCATGCGAAGAGAAAACCGTGTCTGCAGGGCGGCGGACGGCGCCCCAAATCAGCTCCGTTCTCGTTTTATTCTAGCACGATGCGACGCGTCGACAGCTGGAAAATTATTCAACCCACGCCACCGGAACGGAATGCCGTTTCCGATCACCGAACGACCGGCGTACCGATCCGCACCTCGCCCGCAGGCTTTGGCTGGAACAACTTGCTGATCCAAGATTGCTTGTTCTCGGCCGGCTGGAGGCCTCCGCTTTGCACCAGCTTGTAGGCGTTCTGGTACCAGGGGCTGTCGGGGAAATTGTGCCCGAGCACGGCCGCGGCGGTTTGCGCCTCCTGGACGATGCCGAGCGCCATATAGGCCTCGGTCAGCCGCATCAGCGCCTCCTCAACATGGCGGGTGGTCTGATACTGCGTCACCACCAGCTTGAAGCGATTGATGGCCCCCGAAAAATCCTTCTTGTTCAGATAAAAGCGCCCAATCATCATCTCCTTGCCGGCGAGTTGGTCGCGCGCAATGTCGAGCTTCTTCTTGGCGCTGGCCGCATATTCGGTGCTCGGATAGCGGCGAATCACCTGCTCCAGTTCCCTCATCGCCTGTTCGGTCCGCTGCTGGTCGCGCGTCACGTCCGGGATCACTTCGTAATAGGACGAACCGATCAGATATTGAGCGTAGGCGGCGTCGGGGCTGCCGGGATGCATCGCCACATAGCGTTTCGCGGCGTTGATTGAGTCGTCGTATTCCTTGGCTTCGTAATAGGAGTAGGCCTGCATCAGCAGCGCCTTGCGCGCCCAGTCCGAATAAGGGTGCTGACGGTCCACCTCTTCGAATTTCTTGGCAGCGTCCTTGTACTGCTGCTTCTGCTGCAGGAGATACAGGCCCTCGTTATAGAGCTTGTCGGCCGGCTCGTCGGGAATCGTCAGGTCTTTGTCGCCGGCGCAGGCGGCCAAAGCAAAGGCAACCAGCGAAAGCGCGAGCGACCGCAACAGCACGCCGCCGGCCAGCCCTGCGGCCGTTAGAAGCCTCGCGACAATGCCTGAACCCGCCATCATACTCGCGCTACAATCCTCACAGGGGGCCGGATAGCGCCGATCATGCAACCCTCCCGCCCTTCCTGAACCGGAATTGCGGAGCCCCCATAAAAGCGAAAACTCGCTGGCCGACAGTTTTGTCGGCCGCTCTTGGTTTCTTACGATATTGGGCCGGGATTAAGGCGATGGTGGACGCGCCAGTCAAGCTGGCGCGTGAGTCAGGGCGTGCCTTACCAATTGCGCGTCAGGACACGGCCGGACCGGACGCCGGGGCGACCATTCCGGCCACCTCGGCATGCCCACGCACGCGGCGGCTTTCGCCGGCCTCGACCACTTCATAAGCGGAGGGATCGGACATCAGCGCAACCAGCACCGCGTGGTTGAGCCGG
>JAEZBA010000444.1 GCA_023430245.1 Pseudomonadota bacterium | reverse complement strand
CGGTGCCGGTGCTGCAGAAGGAACTGGCGCTGTCGCTGGGTCTGGCGTCGTGGGGGATCGGCGCCTATGGCCTCATCGGCGCGGTGGCCGGCCTGCCCTCCGGGATCGTGGCGTCTCTGTTCAGCGCGCGGCGTACGCTGGTCGCGGGGCTGCTCGCCTCCGCCCTCGGCAGCCTCACCGGCGCCTTCGTCACCGACGGCACGCTGCTGATCGCCACCCGCGCGATCGAGGGCGGCGGCTTCCTCGCCGCGGTGCTGGCCATCCCCCGCCTGCTGCGCGCGGTCACCGCGGTGAAGGATCGCGACACCGTGCTGGCCCTGTGGGGCGCCTATATGCCGGTCGGCTCGGTGATCATGATGGTTGCCGGGCCGCATCTGATGGCGCAGGGCTGGCAGGCGCTGTGGATCGTCAACGGCATCGCCGCGCTCGCCTATGCGGCGGTGGTGGCGTTCATGCGACTGCCGGATGAGACTCAGCCCGCCGGCGTCCTGCGCACCGTGATGCCGAACATCAAGGCGGCGCTCGGCGCCCCCGGCCCGATCCTGCTGGCGCTGGCCTTCGGCATCTACACGTTCCAGTATGCCGCCATGGCCAACCTCCTCCCCACCCTCCTGGTGGAGCGCCTCGGCCTGTCGATCGCGGCCGCAGGCACCATCAGCGCCATCACCGTCGCGGCCAATGCGGTCGGCAATGTGTTTGCCGGCGCGCTGCTGCGCTTCGGGGCGCCGTTCTGGGCGATCGCGGCCTTCGCCTATTGCTTCGTCGGCGTGGCCGGCTTCGGCGTATTTTCGGAAAGCTTTCCGGTGGTGCTGATTGCCGCCCTCGCCTCCGCGAGCCTCGCCGTCACTGGGCTAATCCCGGCCTCGATCTTCGCCGCAGCGCCGCGCTTCGCCCCAACCTCCGCCCTGCTCGCCATCGTGCTCGGCCTGCTCAACCAGACCAGCAATCTCGGCAATCTGTTCGGGCCAGCAGCGATGGCCGCCATCGTGCAGCAATTCGGCTGGGGCGGCGCGCCGTTTCTGTTTCTCGGCGTCACGGCAAGCGGCCTCGCGGTCGCGCTGATGTTGCGGGTGGTGATGAAACACGCCAAAACGTGACCATGAAATCCATCTTCATTGACTGCAATCATCAGCTCGAGCCGGTCTGGCACCGCGTGCATGGCGCAGGCGACCCAGCCGTCACAGTCAACACCAGGCCATTCATAAGCGAGGACCTGCCGCGCCTGCTCGACGGCTACGACGTCGTGCTCGACGATCACTCGGCGATGCCGACCGAGATGATCGCGCAATGCAAATCGCTCAAGCATATCGTGTTCCTCGGCACCGGCGCCGCGAGCTACATGAACATCGCCGAGCTGAAAGACCTCGGCGTCACCGTCCACATCATCAAGGGCTACGGCGACACCGCCGTCGCAGAGCATACGATCGCGCTGATGTTCGATTGCGCGCGCGACATCGCCAAAATGGACCGCACGCTGCGCGCCGGAACCTGGAAGCCGCTGGAAGGCATGCAGCTTCTCGGCAAGACGCTCGGTATCGTCGGCCTCGGCGGCATCGGATCGGAGACCGCGCGGATCGCCAAAGGCATCGGCATGAAGGTGATTGCGTACAACCGCACGCCCCGCCCCGATGCACCGGTGCCGATGGTCGATCTCGATACGCTGCTCGCGGCCTCCGACGTGATCTCGCTCAATCTCGTGCTCAACGACGAGACCCGCGGCTTTATCGATGCCGAGCGCATCGCGCGCATGAAGCCCGGAGTCATCCTGGTGAACACCGCGCGCGGCGCACTGATCGACGAAACGGCAATGCTGACGGCTTTGCGTTCCGGCCATATCGGGCGCGCCGGACTTGACGTGTTTCACAACGAGCCGCTGGCGGCCGGTCACCCGCTGACACAGATCGAGAATGTCACGCTGTCTGCGCATGCCGCCTTCCGCACGCTGGAGGCGTCGATGACGCTGCTGCGCCGTGCAATCGATATCGTGAAATCGCTCTGATCGCGTTTTCCGGCGCATGGAACCGTTCCCTGCCTCCGTCGTTATTACGCGTTTGGAGGGCTCGGAATGGCCGACAGCAAGACATTACCGGCGGTCGCTGCACATGGCGCATCGCGCCTGCCGTCGGTCGAGGTCGACAGCTACAACATCGAGTTGAAAGACGATGAGGGCTTTCTCGGCGACCGCGCCAGCAAGACCGCCTTCACAGAAATCATCGAAAACTGGCGCAAGGCCCTGCGCAAGGCCGGGGACGATCCGTTCGGCGACACACCGACCGAAGAACTCGGCAAGAAGCAGCTCGACGAACTGCTAACCAAGGGAGAGCCGGAAGTCGCCGGTCTTCTTCACGGCGCCATCGAAGATTTTTCTCAGGAACTTGCGCTGGTCATCCGCCGCTTTCTGAAGGTCAAGGCGTGGGCGGGTACCGAACGGATCGTGATGGGCGGCGGCTTTCGTGCCAGCCGCATCGGTGAACTGGCCATCGGCCGCGCCGCCGTCATCCTGAAAACCGACAAGATCAAGATCGACCTCGTGCCCATCCGCAACGATCCAGACGAAGCCGGGCTGCTCGGCGCCGCGCATCTCGCGCCGGCCTGGATGTTCAAGGCACACGACGCCATCCTCGCCGTCGATATCGGCGGCTCCAACATCCGCGCCGGCGTCATCGATCTCAACCTCAAGAAGAAGACCGACCTGTCCAAGGCGACCGTGTGGAAATACGAGCTTTGGAAGCACGCGGAGGAAGATGACGTCAAACGCGAAGCCGCGGTCGACAATCTCGTCGGCATGCTGGAACGGCTGATCGCAAAGGCGCAGCGCGAGAAGATCAAGCTTGCGCCGTTTATCGGCATCGGCTGTCCCGGCATGATCGAGGCTGACGGTTCGATCGACCGCGGCGGCCAGAACCTGCCGGGCGGAAACTGGGAGTCAAGCCGATTCCACCTGCCGACGCGGCTGCATGAAGCGATCCCGAAGATCGGCGATGACGACACCGCCATCGTGTTGCATAACGATGCCGTCGTACAGGGATTGAGCGAGACCCCGTTCATGCAAGATGTCGATCATTGGGCCGTGCTGACAATCGGCACGGGTCTCGGCAACGCCCGGTTCACCAACCGGAATTCGGAATAGAGCCGCTTCCGGTGATTGCCGGGCCTGACACGGCAATCGACCAAACACTGAAGATGCTTTTCCGAAGATGATGGATGCGCGGGTCAAGACCGCGCAGGACCGCCTCATTTACGAATCCTCATCCGGCACTGCGCGAATCCGCATTGACGCCTGAGCATTCTCCCCTTCAAATAAGAAAAAGCAGAACGCATAAAAACAAGACTTGGGGAGGTTCAGCGTGAAGCCGGCGCCGTTTGCGTATGCGAGGGCCCGTTCGGTCGAGGACGCGGTCAAACTGCTGGGTGAACATGGCGACGGCGCCCGGTTGCTTGCAGGCGGGCAAAGCCTGATGGCGACGCTCAACATGCGGCTGTCGCAGCCCGGCATCCTGATCGATCTGAACGGCATTGCCGGCCTTGATGGTATCGCGTTGCATGGCGGCGATGTCGCGATCGGCGCTATGGTTCGGCATGCCGCGGCGGCGAAATCCGACGTGGTTGCCAGACACGCCCCGCTTATCGCGATGGCGATGCCACATATCGGGCATCCAGCGATCCGCAACCGTGGCACCATCGGCGGCTCCATCGCCTTCGCCGATCCCGCTGCCGAACTGCCGGCCTGCTTTCTCGCCCTTGGCGGCGAAGCGGAGATCGCCGGCAAGGGTGGCGGCCGCTGGGTGAAAGCCGACGATTTCTTCAAGGGGCTGTACGAGACCGCAATCGGCCCGGACGAGGTGCTGACCGCTATCCGCCTGCCGGCGGCCCGTCCCGATATGCGTTATGGCTTCGCCGAACTCTCCCGCCGTCACGGCGACTATGCACTCGCCGGACTGGCTGCTTCCGCGCGCGCCGATGGCGGATCACTGAAGGACGTGCGGCTCGCCTATTTCGGTGTCGGACTCATGCCCGTGCGGGCCAAGCACGCGGAAGCCGCGCTCGCCAAAGGCTCGGTCGACGACGCCGTAACGGCACTCGCTTCCGACCTCAACCCGCCCGACGACATCCAGGAAACCGGCGCGGTGAAACTGCATCTCGCCGGCGTGCTGCTCCGCCGTGTCGCTGCCCAACTGACGGGAGCGCGCGCATGAATCACAGCTACAATATCACTCTCAACGTTAACGGCGAGTCTGTCAGCGCCCGCGTCGAGGCGCGCAAGTCGCTGGTCGATTTCCTGCGCGAGGATCTGATGCTGACCGGCAGCCATGTCGGTTGCGAACACGGCGTCTGCGGCGCCTGTACGGTGCGAGTGAATGGCGAAGTGGTGCGCGGCTGCCTGATGCTTGCGGTGCAATGCGACGGAGCAAAGGTCGAGACCATCGAGGGCGTGTCCGACTCCGGCGAGATTGCCGACCTGCAGGATACGTTCGAGAAGCGCAATGCGCTGCAATGCGGATTCTGCACGCCGGGCATGC
>JAEZBA010000400.1 GCA_023430245.1 Pseudomonadota bacterium | reverse complement strand
AGCGCCACCCGCGGGTCGGCGATGATATTGCGCAGCGAGTCGATGCGGTTGTTGCCGTACCGGTCGGGCAGCATCAGGGTTCGCTCGTCGCTGACCCGCACGAAGCCGGGCTTGTCGCCACGCGGCGAGCAATCGAGACCCTCCGGCCCGGCGGTGCCGAGGATCGCGAACGGCGAGGCCGCGATGTAGCGCGCATAATCCGCCGTGACGTGCCCGGTTTCCTTCACGATCGCGGCCTCGGCGGGCGCGCCGTAGAGCGCTTCGAGCTGCTCGATCGTGGTGACCGTGGTCATCGCCGCCTCCGGAACAAGTCTCAAGCGATGCAGGTAGCACGCTATGGACCTGGGAGAAATATGCGTGGCCGTCATGATGGCAGCGCAAGCCCGAGCCAGTATGGGCAAAAGACGCATGGCCGCGCCCGCCGGTTACGATTAGCCTCGCAGCCTCAATGTGAAAGGATCGGTCCCTTGTCGGACAATGCCGCAAAAGTCGCCATCACCCCCGCAACCTATGCCCGCTACGCGCAGGCCTTTCCGACCCTGACTGCACAGGAGATCGCGCGGCTTCACCGTTTCGGCGAAGCGCGCCGCTTCGGCGACGGGGAAGCGCTGTTCCTGACCGGCCAGCCGCGCGGCATGCACATCATCCTGTCCGGGCATGTGGTCGCGAGCCAGCGCGACGGCCTCGGCCATGTCACGCCAATCGTGGATTTTGGTCCGGGCCAGTTCATGGCCGAGGTCGGCTCGCTGTCGGGCGACCCGTCGCTGCTTGACGCGCATGCCGAAGGCGAGGTCGAGGCGCTGGTGATCCCGCCCGCCGGTCTGCGGCAATTGCTGATCGCGGAAGCCGAGCTTGGCGAGCGGGTCATGCGCGCCATGATCCTGCGGCGGGTGTCGCTGATCGAGAGCGGCGCCGGCGGTGTCGTTTTGATCGGCGCGCCCAGCGCCGTCGACGTGGTGCGGATCGAGAACTTTCTCACCCGCAATGCCTACCCGCATCACCTGCTCGATCCCGCGACCGACCGCGAAGCGCAGGACGTGATCGCCCGCTACGCCCCGCAGCCGAACGACCTGCCGCTGGTGGTGACGATGAACGGCGATGTCCTGCGCAATCCCGACGACAACACGCTCGCGCATGCGCTGGGGATGCTGGAGAAGATCGACCCGGACAAGGTCTATGACGTGGCCGTGGTTGGCTGCGGTCCCGCCGGTCTTTCGACCGCGGTCTATGCCGGCTCCGAAGGCCTGTCGGTGATGGTGGTCGAACGCAGCATGTATGGCGGACAGGCCGGCGCCAGCGCGCGGATCGAGAATTATTTCGGCTTTCCGACCGGCATTTCGGGAATGGCGTTGGTGAGCCGCGCCTTTGTGCAGGCGCAGAAATTCGGCAGCGAGATCATGACCCCGCTGGCGGTTACCCGGCTCGACTGCTCGCTGCCCGACGGACCGTTCCGCCTCGACACCGACGGCGGCCGTATCCAGGCGCGCGCGGTGGTGATCGCAAGCGGCGCACGCTACCGCCGGCTGGACGTCGACAATCTCGGTGAGTTCGAAGGCCGCGGCGTGTGGTACTGGGCCTCGCCGATCGAGGCGCGGCTTTGCACCAACGAGGATGTCATGATCGTCGGCGGCGGCAATTCCGCCGGCCAGGCCGCAGTCTATCTCGCCGCGCATGCCGCGACGGTGCGGATTGTCGTGCGCGGCGCCGGCCTCGCCGCCACCATGTCGCGCTATTTGGTCGACCGGATCGAGGCTGCGCCCAATATCGAGGTGATACCTCATACCGAAGTCATCGGACTTGCCGGCGATGGGCGGCTCGAGCGCGTCCGCTGGCGCAACCGCAACACAGGCGAGGAGGATGAGGCGGCGGTCGGCAACCTGTTCCTGTTCATCGGCGCCGCGCCAGCGACCGCCTGGCTGGCGGATTGCGGCGTCGAACTGGATCGCGCCGGCTTCGTGGTGACCGGCAAGGAATGCTCCGCCGCTCACGGCGAAAATCCGCTGCAATCGAGCATTCGCGGCGTCTTCGCGGTTGGCGATGTACGCTCCGGTTCGGTCAAGCGGGTCGGGGGCGCGATCGGCGAAGGCGCGCAGGTGGTGGCGGCGCTCCATCGCTATCTGGCGGAACGGACCTTATGACCATGACCAATCAAAGCGCCAATGGCGGCACTACTGGACCCAATTTCAGCCTTCAAATCCATCCGGACCGCGCCCCCGGTCTCGACCTGACGGCGATACGCAGTATCTGCGAACGCATCGCACTCGATACGGGCATCGTCAGCCGCTTCTCGTTCGTTGAAGGCGACGACGAACGCCCCTATGTGAACGCCAATTTTGCGACGAGCGACCGCCGCACGCTATGGCAGCGGCTGCAGGCGGAACTCTATGATGGTGCTGACGGGGACGCATTGAGACAATCGTCCATGGTGATGTGCGAAGGGCAGCATGGCTGGAGCGACTACCTGTTATTGCATCACTACGATCCGAGTGTCGCCTGTGATGCACTTCCAAAGGACGACTAGTCCGTCGTTCCCGGCGCGAAGGATCAACTCGCGCGCATCGCCGGGCTGCGGCGCCGGTCGTGCTCGGTTTCGAAATAGTGCTGGCGTTTCGCCTCGAGCATCGCAAGGTCGGCGCGCTTGACCACGAATTCCAGCCGTTCGCCATGGCCGGCCGTCGCGACCCCCATCGACAGGCTCAGGGTCATATCCGGATAGAAGGTGTTATTGATCGCAACCAGATCCTGAATGGTCTGGATCAATTCCTCACCGGCCGCCGCTTCTGTCTCCGGCAGCAGGATCGCGAATTCGTCGCCCCCGACCCGGCAGGCATAGGCCGGCTTCTCGATCACCGAATTCAGCACCTCCCCCGCGCGCCGCAACAGCGCGTCGCCCGCGGCATGTCCGGATTCGTCGTTCGCGTTCTTCAGACCATTCAGGTCTGCCATGATGATGGTGACCGGATGCGGACCCTTGCGCTCCAACCGGTTCAATTCGTCGACATAGAATGACCGATTGTACAGCTTGGTCAGCACATCGTGCGTACCGAGATATTCGAGATAGGCTTCCGCCTTCTTGCGCGCGGTGATGTCGGTCAGCGCGACCTGCACCAGCGACCAGTCGTGCTCGCGGCCGGGCAGGACGGAAAATTGCAGCAGAAGGTTCAGCTTGGTTCCGTCGAGCGCATAATTCACCACCTCGCGCAGCTGGAACAGCTTGTTGTCCCACAGATCGATCAGCTCTTCACGGAAATGCGTCTCCATATCGTCGCGGAACACATCGGGCAGCGCCCTTAGCAGCGCTGCCTTGTCGGGCGCTCCAAACAATTCGAGCGTGCGGCGGTTAACGTCCAGGACGCGGATTTCGCTCATGCAGCGCGTCACGAATTCCGGATGCACGTCGGTGAAGACGCGAAAGTCGGTGATGCCGCGCTCGCGCACCTCGTCGAGCAGTTTCTTTACGCCGGAAAAATCCTCGACCCACAGCGACACCGGCGAATGCGCGAACAGGCCGAGGGCGTAATTCTCGCTCGCGGTCATCTTCCGGCGGGCATTTTCGCGATCGGTGACGTCCTCAATCGAGACCAGAACCCGATCCCAGCTCTCCTCGTGACCCGGCAGGATCGCGCCGTTGAGCTGAATATCCAGCCGCCGACCGGACAATGTATAATTGACTGTGCTACAGGAGAAATGCGACCTGCCTTCCCACAGCTGAACAAGCTCGTCGACGAAGGTGGTCAGCATATCGTCGCGAAACACCGTCGCGAGATTCTCGGTGAGGTGATCGACATCGTTCGCCTCGAACAGCGTCAGGGTCTTGCGGTTGACCTTGATCAGCCGGATGCAGGCAGAGCATTGCTGCACCCGCGAAGAATCGTCCGCAAGATAGGCATGCAGGTCGGTCACGCCGTCGGCGCGCCATTGATCGAACAGCGCTTTCAACGCGCTGTAATCCTCGAGCCAGAGCGATACCGGCGCGAGATCGAACATCTCGGCATCGTCGTTTCGCCCGCGCGTATGCTGGACGTCGTCCATGTGATGATGTGCCATTTGAGTCTGCGGAAACGGACGATTTCAAATCGCGAAATACGCCCTAGTATATGTGATTCCCGATTAGCAAAGCGTGTCCAACCGGTTCCGCGCAATTAACCGATTTGACACCATACGCGCGGCGAGGATGGCGCATGTATTTTCACGAAAAGCAGCGGTAAATTATTGGGGCGGACCACTCCGCTCTTTGATTTTCGCATCCTGCCACGCTCCATGAGCTTGAGCTAGGTAAAGTATCCCGCCGCGGCCGCCGCTTAGCCTGCTTCGCAGGGAGAAAACGGCCATGACAACAATCCGAAGCATTGCGCAGCCCTCCGTGCATGAGGGAGAAGTCGGCGTTCACTCGCTCGATCAGTTTGTGCTCGCAGTCCCGGACCTGAAAGTCGCGGAACAATTCTACGGCGACTTCGGTCTCGATGTCCGCAACGCGCGCCACGGCCTGGAATTGTACAGCGCCGGCGGCGATCATTGCTGGGGACGCGTGGTCGAAGGCCCGGCCAAACGGCTGCATCACCTTTCGTTCGGCTGCTATGCCGAGGATCTGCCCTATTTCCAGGAGCGCATGGAAGAGAACGGCGTCGAGATCCTCGACGCTCCATTCGGTCTGGAAAGCAACGGGCTGTGGTGTCGCGATCCGGCCGGCCTGCTGGTCGAAGTGAAGGTTGCGCCAAAGGTTTCGCCCGATTCCAAGATGAGCGGTGTCTGGTCGTCGTCGCCGGACGGCGTGATGGGCGCCTGCGCACGCGTCAAGGCGCCGGTGGTGAGGCCGCGCCGTCTGTCGCACCTGCTCGCCTTCACCACCAATGTCGACGAGGCGACGGCATTCTATTCCCGCGTGCTCGGTTTGCGGCTGTCCGATAGCACAGGACTCGCGGCGTTCATGCATTCGATCCATGGCAGCGATCACCACATCCTGGCTTTCGCGCAGGCGGATGCGCCGGGCATGCATCACTGCAGCTGGGACGTGGCCGGGATCGACGAAATCGGTCTCGGCGCCATGCATATGGCCTCGAAAGGACACACCAAAGGCTGGGGCCTCGGCCGCCATGTGCTGGGCTCGAATTATTTCCACTATGTCCGGGATCCGTGGGGCAGCTTCGCCGAATATTCCGCCGACATCGATTACATCCCGGCGACCCAGCTCTGGGAGGCGGGGACATACGATGACGAGGACTCGTTCTATCTGTGGGGACCGGAGCCGCCGGCAGATTTCACCACCAATTACGAAACGAGGAACTGATCGGCCTTGTGATTGATGCCGATGAAGGTTCTGAGCGGAGCCGCGCCACGACGGCCGCAGGGCTGCCATTAAGTCTCGCGTATCGCCTTTACGGTTCCTCCACCCTGTCCGCGAAACAGCGCCGCGCGCTAACCACAATATGGGCGGGCTCTGTCACTCTGCGCGCCACATGTCCCGTGCGAGGCGCGAATGCCTGAATCCAAGGAAATCCTGTCCCAGCATCGCCGCTGGCTGAAGACGCGCTTCGCTTTCGGCCGCAAGCTCGACTACAGCGTCACGAGCAAGCAGGACGCGAGCCTGCAGGAGACGGTCGGCTACGATGCGATCGCCCCGCGCTCGTCCTATGTGGCCATGATCGATCCGGATCGCGATCTGCGCTGGACGCTGTTCGTGTTCAGCGGTCTGGCGCTGTTCGCCGCCTTCCGTGGAAACGCCGATCCGCTGGTCCTGTTCGCGCTCTATGGCGGCGTGACCTTCGCCGCTGCGCTTGTACTGATCCTGACCAGGCGATGGCGCAACGTCGGCTACACCGCGATCCCGGCCGGCACTTTCAACATCCTCGTCCTCGACGACAGGCAGCACGACATGATCGTCGGCAAGCTCGAGTCATGCCGCGCCGAGACACTGAACCGCGATCTCGGATCACCCGACGGCCTGACTTTGCGGACTTATCTGCGCCGGCTGCGCTGGCTGGTCGAGAACGGCGTCATGACGCGCGACGCCTTCATGCAGCGGCAGGCCGACCTCCTGCCGCAGGCTACGCAAAGCCTCTTGCCGGACGAGCCGGCCGCGCCCGCGCCGAAAACATTCACGCAGCGTCGGCTCGCGACCCGCATCGACCTGACGCTCGACGCCACGCATTTCGCCTATAGCCGGCGCACGCTCTTCAATGGCAGCGAGCGCTTCACGGCCGAATACCGCAGCCTGCGCGAACCGGCGATGCACGAGGAAACCGACCGCCAGGTCGAGCTTGCCGTGATCCTGTTCCTGTGGGTCGGAGCCATCATCGTCACCTGGGGAGGCGGGATCCAGCAAGGCCATCCGGCAGACCATTACGTCGGCGGCATCGGGCTGCGGCGCGCGATCGTGGATTTCGGGCCGATGCTGCTGTTCGCGCTCTGCGCAGCGGCTGTTATCCCATGGCTCACGCAGTTGCGGATCGCGCGACCCTGGCCCGGTGTGCTGCTGATCCGCGACGGCCAGTACGACGCGATCGTGTCCGCCATCGCCGACCGGCGCCTCATTGCCTTGCGCGCGCTCGCAAAACCCGATCCGCTGCTGCATCCGCAGGAGCAGGTGCAATTGCTCGACGAATTGCACGAAGCCGGCGTACTTGATGACGAGGAACACAAGCGTGCGGTCGACCTGGCCGAAATCGCGTTCGGCGATCCCGTGCTGGACGAGGCGGTGCACGAGGAGCCGGCGAACGAGCGGGTTTTGCACTGAGCCTGCCCTTTTATCGCCGCGCGACTCCGCCCATATTGCCGGGGCATGCCCAAATCTCCCGACAAGTCCGGCAGCTCGCCGAAAAAGGCCAAGGATTACGCACGGCCCACCCGCGCCAAGGCGCACCGGCCGGACGCGCCCGCACAAGATCGCGCGCTCGACGATCTGCTCAACCCCGGCATCGGCCGCGGCACCGCCGGCATCGGTTCGGGAACGGGTTTCAGCGCGGGAACCGGGCTCCAGCCACCGCCGGATAATTCCTTCGACCGAAGGGCGGACCGCCGCGGCGAGCATACCGCGCGCAATTCCACGCCAGACGCGTTCCGCGAGAAGCCGCAATCCGGCTATGTCGCGCGCTCACCATTCGACGGGCCGCCGGTCTCAGGCCTCGATCCGGCGCTGGCGAAGGAACTCGGGCTCGACCACGACGAGGAAGCGCCGCTGCCCGGCGCGTCGGTCGGCAAACGCCGCGTCAAAAATCCGGATGAGATCGATCTCGGCCGCGGCGTCACTGGTGCGTCTGCCTCCAACGCCGCGCTGGAGAATCTGCTGCGCACCGGACGCCCGGAATTCGCCGAGCAGGCCTGGATCCCGCATCGTCCGCCCCGCCCGGACAAATCCGAAGGCGGTCTGCGGCTCGAGATCAAGAGCGAGTTGGAACCGAAGGGCGACCAGCCAACCGCCATCGCCGAACTGGTCGACGGCGCCAAGCGCCACGACCGTACCCAGGTGCTGCTCGGCGTCACCGGTTCCGGCAAGACCTTCACCATGGCCAAGGTGATCGAGGCGACGCAGCGCCCGGCCCTCGTGCTGGCGCCGAACAAGACGCTGGCGGCGCAGCTCTATGGCGAGTTCAAGAGCTTCTTCCCCGACAACGCGGTGGAATATTTCGTTTCGTATTACGACTACTACCAGCCGGAAGCCTACGTCCCCCGCACCGACACCTATATCGAGAAGGATTCGTCGATCAACGAACAGATCGACCGCATGCGCCATTCGGCGACGCGCGCGCTGCTGGAGCGCGACGACGTCATCATCGTCGCCTCGGTGTCCTGCATCTACGGTATCGGCTCGGTCGACACCTACACCGCGATGACCTTCGCGCTGAAGAAAAACGAGCGCATCGACCAGCGCCAGCTGATCGCGGATCTCGTCGCGCTTCAGTACAAGCGCACGCAACACGATTTCACCCGCGGCACTTTCCGGGTTCGCGGCGATGTCATCGACATCTTCCCTGCGCATTACGAAGACCGCGCCTGGCGCATCAATCTGTTCGGCGACACCGTCGAGAACATCGAGGAGTTCGATCCGCTCACCGGCCACAAGCAGGACGATCTCGAATTCATCAAGATCTACGCCAACTCGCACTATGTGACGCCG
>JAEZBA010000432.1 GCA_023430245.1 Pseudomonadota bacterium | reverse complement strand
ATCCCAAGGTGCTGGACGAAATCGGCGCGGCGGGGAAGGGCAGGGGCGGGTGAGGGGAGTCAGTGAGGCCGCTGCGATAGGCGTCTTTACGCGGCTTCGTTGCGCGGCGTGATCGGCTGGCAGGTTGAAGCGGAAATGGCTTCGCGTTTTGCGTGAGGCGTCCGGACAGGCGCGCGCTCCTACAAATTCAATATTCTGAAAATGTCTCGTTCGATTGCAAAAAGTGATCGGGCGCTTGTTTGGAAATATTCCACAGCGATTTGCGGTGCGTTAATAGGTCGCGATGGCCAAGAACACCCTGTGGACACCGGAAGAAGATGCGCTGCTGGCGAAGGCGGTGGAAGACAAAGTCAGCCCGCTGCGGCTGGCGGCGCGTCTGCAACGGTCGCTCAACAGCGTCAAACGGCGCATCCGCGAACTCGGGTTGACCGGAGCCAATCGCAAACCGGCCGGTTTCCAGGTCGAGCCCTTAATCCAGGTCAGGCGCTGGATGAATAATGCGAAGGCGGGAGATCTGACCGGTCTCGTCGCGATGTACAGCGAGGACGCGACGCTGGAATGCGGATGCGCTAGGCAAGCTGCCTATGTCGGTTCGGGCGCCATCTGGGAATACTGGGCTCCGAAGCTGCGGTCGGCGGTACCGCTGGCATTCTCGTTGATTAAGGCGACGAAGGACGATGCGCGGGTCGTGGTGGAGTATCTTGGCTATGAGGCCAAGCCGATCACGATGATCCTGACCTTCGATGAGATGGGAAAGATTGCGCGTTCGGAATGCAAGCCGGCCGACCGCTCGCAGTCGGCGGCCTGACGATCGGTCTCTCTAAACAAAGACGTAGAAGGCGATCGCGGACAACAGGACCGTCGCCAACAGCACGGTCAACGCGTCATGCGCATCGTCTACGCTTTCCTGGCGGTACCGTGAGGGATTCATCGCTGCACTTCCTGCGATGCCAACGTCAAAGCGTAGCCGTCCGCGTGGTTTATCGTGTCGGACACCGACAATCCGACCGCGCAGAACGCCATCGCGCAGAACACTGCGCCGGCGCAGACAAAGTATTTCATGCCTAAAGCTCCTTGTTGGCCGCCCAACGTGAAGAGGCGTGCAACGTTCCCGCATCAAGCCGCGAAAAAATGTGGAACGTCGTCGCGCGTTTTCTGTTGAGGCCGCGCTTCTAACGAAGGAGGAAACAAGATGCGTATTGTTCTCGCCGCCGCGCTTGCCGCCGCGTTCTCGACGTCCGCTCTGGCGCAGACCGAGTATTACGTCGTGCAGGACGTGAAGACGAAGCGGTGCACCATCGTCGACAAGAAGCCGACCACGACCACGGAAGTGACCGTTCTCGGCAACACCGTCTACAAGACCCGGACCGAAGCCGAAACCGGCATGAAATCGGTCAAGGTCTGTACCTCGAACTAACCGATCACCTTCCAGAGGTGCGGAAAGGGGAGCTCTCGTAGCTCCCCTTTTTTCTTTCCCGTGTCGACGAGCGGTACGCCGACTCAGGTTCCGGGCTGAATGCAAATTCAGGGAACGTTGACCGGGGCAGTGTGTTCGGTGTCGCGAGCGCATCGAGCGCCACCATCAACTTTCGGAGCCAATATGAAACATGCAACACGAACGAGCGCACTGAAGTCGTTGCTGCTTGGCGGCGCAGCCATTGCAGTCATAGGATTGTCGCCGGCGATGTCACAGGATCGCGCGCAGATGCCGGGCGGACAGAATCCTGCTGCGACGCAATCGAAGAGTGCCGAGCCGGCCGCGCGCGAGAACCGCAGCCCGTCTGCGTCCGGTGAGGAGAAGAGCCAGCGCGGCGCCAAGGGTGAGGGCGCGTCGCCTTCCGCTGCCCAGCCCGGAGACAAGAACCCTCGCGCGACGCAAAGCCGCGATGACGACCGCAGGCCTGCGAAAGCCAACCAGGCTCAGAACCGCGATGCGCCGGCCTCAAAGGGCAAGCAGACTGAGGATCGCGACAGCAAGCGCGATCGAAACCAGGCCAATGAGCGCGATAGCAAGCGCGATCGCGATCAGGCGCAGGATCGTGATGGCAGGCGTGATCGTGACCAGGCGCGCGAACGCGATACCAAGCGTGAGCGGAACGAGGCCAATGAGCGAGACACCAAGCGTGACCGCGATCAGGCCCGCGATCGTGACGGCAAGCGCGACCGTGATCAGGCTCGCGATACCGACCGGCGACAGGACCGCGACTCCAGCCGAGCGAGCGAGCGGCAGGTAACCGAGCAGCAGCGGACCCGCATCTCCACCTCGATCCGTCAGGCGAACGTGCAACCGGTGCGCAACGTGAACTTTTCCGTCTCGGTCGGCGCGGTGGTGCCGGCCAGTGTGCGGTTCTATCCGGTGACCCCGGCGATCGTTGAGGTCTATCCGGAGTATCGCGGCTACGAGTTCGTCCTCGTCGAAGAGGAAATCGTCATCGTCGAGCCGCGGACGCGCAAGATCGTCACGGTGATCGAGTCGGGCGGCTCCGGACGCGCCGCATCGCGTACGCGGGGCAAGCTGTCCTTGACCGAGAAGCAGCGTGAGATAGTGCGACGCGCCGCCATTCAGCGCCGCACCACCGGCAGCGCACGCACGACAACGATCGAGCGGGACTACGTGATCGGCGAGGATATCCCCGAGACTGTCGAGTTCGAGATCTTTCCCGACACCGTCTACACGGAAGTGCCCGAGATCCGCAGCTATCGCTACGTCGTTCGCGAAGACGATATTTACGTCATCGATCCGTCGGAGCGGCGTGTGATCGAGATCATCCGATAACGGGAACAGCCGCTGACTTTTCGATCATCGGAAGGCAAAGAAAAACGGCCGGGCGTTTTCCCGGGCGTTTTT
>JAEZBA010000428.1 GCA_023430245.1 Pseudomonadota bacterium | reverse complement strand
TCATCATTGCCTGCCCCTGCGCGCTCGGGCGGGCGACGCCGATGTCGATCATGGTCGGTGTCGGGCGCGGCGCGCAGGCCGGCGTTCTGATCAAGAATGCCGAGGCGCTCGAGCGCATGGAAAAGGTCGACACGCTTGTGGTCGACAAGACTGGGACGCTGACGGAAGGGCGGCCAGCCCTGACCGGAATGGTCGCGGCTCAGGGCTTTGACGAAAACGACATGCTTCGCCTTGCGGCAAGCGTCGAGGCCGCGAGTGAGCACCCGCTGGCGCTCGCCATCGTCTCGGCAGCGAAGGAGCGCAAGCTCCAACTTGCTCCGGTCGAGGACTTCGATTCGCCGACCGGCAAGGGTGTCGTCGGCAAGATCGACGGCGAGCGCATCACAATCGGTCAGGGCAAATTCTTCGCCGAATTGTCCATCGATACCACAAACCTGCACGAGGATGCCGACCGGCTGCGGGCTGACGGCGCCACGGTCGTGTTCGTTGCCGTGGCCGGCAAGGCAGCAGGCCTTATCGCGATTTCCGACCCGATCAAAGCCGAGACGCGCGCAGCCCTGGAAGCGCTGCGCGCCGAGAAGATTCGCGTGGTCATGCTGACCGGCGATAATCGCACCACCGCAATGGCGGTTGCGCAAAAACTCGGCATCGCCGATGTCGAAGCCGAGGTGCTTCCCGACGGCAAGGCCGCCGTGGTGGAGAAGCTGCGAAACGAAGGACGAATCGTTGCGATGGCCGGTGATGGCGTCAACGACGCGCCGGCGCTCGCTGCTGCCGATGTCGGCATCGCGATGGGCACCGGCACCGATGTGGCAATCGAAAGCGCAGGCGTCACCCTGCTGAAGGGTGACCTCACCGGCATCGTGCGCGCCCGCCATCTGTCAGAGACGGTGATGCGCAATATTCGTCAGAACCTGTTCTTTGCCTTTATCTACAACGCGGCGGGCGTCCCGATCGCCGCCGGACTGCTTTATCCCGCCTTCGGCATCCTGCTGTCGCCGATCGTGGCGGCAGCAGCAATGGCCTTGTCGTCGGTCAGTGTGGTCGGAAATGCGCTCAGGCTTCGCCAGACCCGGCTATGAAGCCCACCGGACTTTAGAAAACCGCTAGATATTTCAAGAGCGACAATACGCCGATGATGATGACGATAATGCGCACGATCTGCTTCGCGCGGCCGTCGATCGGCAGCATGTTGACCAGGTAGAGAACCAGAATGACAACAAGAAACGTGATCAGGATGCTGATCAAGGGGCCCATGGCTGGCCGATCCTTTCAATGATGGCGGGGATATGTTCGTGCAACGGACCGACAATACGCGGCCCGGAAAAAAGTTCCATCGCTAACGGACGGCGCGCTCGCTGACACTTCGATACTTCAACGCACAATTGCGCTCGGCAGCGGCCAGGTCGATCTCGCGCAGGTCGCCAAGGACGATATTGTATTCGTTCTGATAGGCGATCGCGACCGCGATCTCGCCACCCGCCCCCTGTCTCGCCTTTTGCATCAGTTCGTTCAGCTCGCGCTCGCGTTTCAGAACCTCCGCGCCGCGATTATCGAGCTGCTCGCAATTGTAGAGCCGAAACTTGCCGGGGCGGCTCGCGCTGGTGACGATGTCATGGCTGGTACAGCCGGTCACCGCGAACAACCCTGCAAGGGCGATCAGGAAGACGCGCGGATTGCCGTGGACGATCATGGCGGGCTGGTTAGAGACCAATTGGGGCAAAAGCCGGATGCCGTGCGGGCGTTACCTGATGGTGCGGACGGAGGGACTCGAACCCTCACGAGGTTACCCTCAACGGATTTTAAGTCCGTTGCGTCTACCATTCCGCCACGTCCGCGGGGGCCCCGAAGGCGGGCCGCACCATGGCGCAGCGGATGCGTCGCGGCAAGCCGCTTAGCCGCCTTCGCGGATCGGCGGCATGAAGGCGAGCCCGGTATCCCAGGGAAAGAAAATCCAGGTGTCCTGCGACACCTCGGTCACGAACGTATCCACCAGCGGCCGCCCCATCGGCTTGGCATAGACGGTGGCGAAATGCGCCTTCGGGATCAGGTCCCGCACGACCCGCGCGGTCTTGCCGGTGTCGACAAGGTCGTCGACGATCAGCACGCCCTGCCCGCCGCCGTGAGCGCCGCTGGTGACAGCGTCGGCGATGCCCTTGAGAACGCGCAATTCGCCCTGCCGGCCGACGCCCGAGCCGGCATAGCTTTCGACGCACACCGTCTCGATCAACCGCACATTGAGCTCGCGCGCGACGATCGCCGCCGGCACAAGGCCGCCGCGGGTCACGCAGACGATCGCGCTGAACGGCCCGGCGGCGGCCAGCCGCCAGGCCAGCGCCCGCGCATCGCGGTGAAACTGGTCCCACGAGACGGGAAAATGTTTCGGCGCATTTGGATGCTGTTCGGCCATCATCATCGCTTGTCCCCCGGCGGCAACGCTCTCGCCATGCCTTGGCAGAGGAAGGCTGCCAACGCCAGCACGGCCCGGTCCACAGGAAAATGAAGCGATTTGCGTCAGGCCCGGTCGAGCACGAAATCGAAGCGGGCGTCGGACGCGCCGGTAAAGGTCATGTCCAGTTCCGGCCGGTAGATCGGGTCGCGGCGGTTTCCCGGGTCGCCCGGGAAATAGAGCTGGGTGGTGAGGACCGGACCGTTCGCCGCCTGAACCTTCACATGATAATGCGGCGTGCGCCCGGTATAGCGCGCCGGCCGGATCGTCAGAAAGCGGTAGCGCCCCTGTGCGTCGGTGAACTGGTGGCCGCGTCCGCGGAAGCCCCGGTTGTCGTAGTCGCCATCGGCATCGGCATGCCACAAATCGACCAGCGCATTGGCAACCGGGCGGCAGTCCCGGGTCAGCACGAAGCCGGACAGGGTCACCGGTGTCCCCTTCAGTTCGGACCGCAGGTCGGCGCGCAGCGGCGATTTCGGTTTGAAGAACGGCCCCTCGGTCTGCGGACGGGTTGCCTGGGCGTCGGCACTGCATTGCGGCGTGAGCGGCAATTGCTGGCCAAGCGCCAGCCTGGGCAAGGCCAGCGTTGCGATCGCGCCCGCGCCGATGCCGATTATCCGGCGGCGCGGAAAGGTGTGCTGGCTCATGTCATCCTCCGGTTCTGACGTTGTCCATCGCATCGGTGGCTTTAATCCGGCCGACCACGGTCAGCCGTTCCGGGCTCCCGGGATCACGGCGCACCGCCACGATTTCACCCTGCGACGGCATGACACCCGTAAGAAGCTCGATATTGTCGCCATGCGTCACCACCACAAGCAGCCCCTCACCGCTCCAGCGGGACAGAACCTCACGGCCGGCGCGGCTTAAATCGGCACGCTGCGCGTGCAGCACATAGGCATTGTTGAAAGCCGATTGCTGCTCCACCGGCCCGAGTTGCATCAAGGTCGCGGTCTCGATCGCACGGCACCATTGCGAAGCGATCATCTTCCTGGGCGTAATGGCGTTTGCGCGGAACGTATCGCCCAGCGCCCGTGCCTGCCGCCGTCCGCGTTCGCTCAGATTGCGCTGAGTGCGGCAATCGCCAAGCCGCCAGCCGGCCGGATCGCCTGCGCCGGGCGCATCGGCATGCCGGATCAGGGCGATGATGCCGGGCTCCTTTAGGATGGACCAATCGGCCGCGGACGCGGGAGACGCTGCGGTCAGCAGCGCGAGACCGGCGACCATCCGCGCGAGAAACATCCACATGCCCACGCAGCTAGCGCGGAGCCGCCGCAAACGGGAATCACAACCGCGTTGGAACTTCAGGACGCCTTTAGCTTGGCCTTGACGCTCGCCAGCATGTCTTCGACCGCAGCCTTTGCCGCCGCCTGCGCGTCCGGGTCCCGCGAGCGGACCACGACATTGGTATTGGGCCCGGAGGCGTCATCGAAAAACGGATAGCTGCCGAAGCTGGCGTCGGGATGCGCCTTTGCGATCTCGCCGAGTTCGGTCCCGATATCGCCCTCGCGCGCATCGGCCCGGATCGAGACCGACAGCATCTGCTTGCCGGTCTTCAGCTTCGGTCCGACCTCGTCAAGCATGGCCTGCATGATGCTGGGCACACCCGCCATCACAATCACATTGCCGATCCAGAACCCCGGCGCCAGCGAGACCTTGTTGGTCACGAGTTCGGCACCCTGCGGGATCCGGGTCATGCGCATGCGGGCCGCGTTCAGGTCCGGTCCCTTGAAGCGCTGCTGCAGAAGCGCCACCGCGCGCGGATCGAAATCGATCGGCACATCGAAGGCCTTGGCGACGCTGTCGGCGGTGATGTCGTCGTGTGTCGGCCCGATCCCGCCGGTTGTGAACACGTAGGAATAGCGATGCCGCAGTGCATTGAGAGCGGCGACGATGTCCTCCTCGACATCGGCCACGACACGGACTTCCCGCAGGTCGACGCCGATCGCGGTCAGATATTCGGCGATGTAGCCAATATTCTTGTCCTTGGTCCGGCCGGACAGGATCTCATCGCCGATAACCAGAATCGCGGCGGTGACCGTCGCGTCATTGTCCGCTTCGCTCATCGGCATTAGACTCCTCCCACGCTTTGGTACCGCGAGCGCCTCGCGGGCTCAAGGCGGTGAACGAAAAGGTGTCACCGGCCAGGCCCTGCGCCCTTTCCATGGGCAAAAAGGCCGAACTGGTCTCCCTTCCAATCTGACGGAACTGGCGCGAAGCTTGCAGCGTTCACGGCTGCTGGGGGAGGACCTTTGGGGGACATGGCGGTTGCGTTCGACGAGATGAGCGGTGTGGACGGCCAGATCCGACCCGCCTATTCGCAATTGTCTGCCTGGCTGTCGCATGTTCGACCCGATGAGCTGGATTTGCGGCGGCGCGAAGCCGAGGTGTTGTTCAGGCGGATCGGAATCACCTTCGCCGTCTATGGCGAGGCCGATGCAACCGAGCGGCTGATCCCATTCGATGTCATCCCGCGGATCCTGTCGGGGACGGAATGGCGCACGCTCCGGCTCGGCCTGGAGCAGCGGGTCAAGGCGATCAACGCCTATATCAGGGATATCTACGGCAAGCGGGAATGTCTGCGCGCCGGCATCGTTCCTGAAGATCTGGTGTTTCAGAACCCGGCTTTCCGGCCGGAAATGAACGGCCAGAGGGTGCCGCACGATATCTACGTGCATATCGCAGGCATCGATATTGTGCGGGTCGATGCCGATACCTTCTACGTCCTGGAAGACAACGCGCGCACCCCGTCCGGCGTCTCCTACATGCTGGAAAACCGCGAAATCATGTTGCGGCTGTTTCCTGAATTGTTCTCGCGCCACCGGGTCGCGC
>JAEZBA010000418.1 GCA_023430245.1 Pseudomonadota bacterium | reverse complement strand
ACGATATACATGTGCGGCGTGACCAGCGCTCCGTAGGCTTTCGCGACCTCCTGCTTCGGATCGAGCAGGACTGCGGTTGGCGCCGCCTTGCGATCCGCGGTCAGAGAATTCGCGCGCGCGGCATCGGCAAACCCCTGTTCGCCGGGCGGCGAGGAAATCACCGACAGCCAGACGATGCCCTCGTCCGTCCATTTCTTCTGCAGCGCCTGCATGTTGCCTGAGCCGTAATGCTTGCGGACATAGGGGCAACCGTCATTGGTCCATTCCAGAACCACCGTCTTGCCCTTGAAGTCGCCGAGATTGACGGTCTTGCCGTTGCTGTCCACCGCGGTGAAAGCCGGCGCCGGCGCGCCGACTTTCGGCTCGGCATGCAAGGCAGGCATTGCGAGAAGCGAGATCGCAGCGGCGGCGATCGTCGTTGCGAAGACGCGTCGGTTCATGTCTCTGTCTCCCGTTGCTGTGTGGCGGTCAAATCGATTGAATCGTCTCGAGCACAAGCGATTGTGTTAGAATTTGCGGCAAAACCACGGGCTCCTGGCCGCGGCGATACAGCACATAGAGCGGCACACCCGACCGGCCGAAACGCTCCAGCAGGCGGGTGATTTCCGGATTGCGGTTGGTCCAGTCGCCCTTCAGATAGGCGATGTTCTTGCCGGCAAAGGCCTCGCGCACGGCCTCGCTCGACAGCGACGTACGCTCGTTGACAAGGCAGGTGATGCACCAGGCCGCGGTCATATTGACGAAGACCGGCCGGCCGGACGCGAGCAGCGCATCGAGCCTGTCCTGGGTGAAAGCCTCGTAGCCGGCCTCAGCGGCCGGCGCCTGCGCGGTGGTCCCGCCGGTCTGGTCCGGACGGATGGTGACGGCAATCGCCACGACGGCAATAACCGCGGCCGTCGCCATGCCGCGAAAGGCGAGCGCGGAACGGCCACTCTGGCCTTGCACCAGACCATAGGCCCAGGCGGCGAAGGCGATCAGCACCAGGCCGGCGAGCGCCGCCGCCAATGCAGTGGGACCGACCTGGAAGCTCAGCACCCAGATCAGCCACGCCGCGGTGCCGTACAGCGGAAAGGCCAGGAACTGTTTCAGCGTCTCCATCCAGCGCCCCGGCCGCGGCAGCATCCGTTGCAGCCCCGGAACGAAGGCGAGCACAAGGAACGGCAGAGCCAGTCCGAGCCCGAGACTGAGAAACACCGTCAGCCCGACGATCGCAGGCTGGGTCAGCGCATAGCCGATCGAGGCGCCCATGAACGGCGCGGTACAAGGCGTCGCGACCACCGTGGCCAGCGTGCCGGCAAAGAACGACCCCGACAGCCCGGTCTTCTGCAACAGCTTGCTGCCGCCGACCCGGGTCAGCGAAGTGCCGATCGTCAGAATACCCGAGAGGCTCAGCCCGAACGCAAAGATCACGAAGGCCAGCGCCGCCACCACCGCAGGCGATTGCAGCTGGAAGCCCCAGCCGACCTCATCGCCGCCGGCGCGCAGCGCATACAGCGCTGCGGCAAGCACCGCGAAGCTCGCCAGAATGCCTGCGGTATAAGCGAGGCCATGCATGCGAATGCGCGCTGCCGTTTCCTGCGCATGCTGCGTCAGATGCAAAACCTTGATCGACAGCACCGGGAACACACACGGCATCAGATTGAGGATGATGCCCGCTACCAGCGCGAGCAATGCCGCCTGAAGGAGCGAAATCCCCTGCCCTGCGATCGGTGCAGGCGCCGCGTCGAGAGCAAAGGCATGCCGCACCGATTTGCCGCCGATGTCTTCCTCGACCACCAGCACGCCCTCAAGCCGCTGCGGAATGCTTTGGGATATCTGGCCGCGCTCGATCGCAAGATTGCTTCCCTCGCCCGCCGCGGCAATCGTCTGCGGCGCGGAGTTGACGATCAGCGTATTGTCGTAAGGAAAGAAGGTGACCGAGCGGACATTGTCACGCCCGAGTTCGGCGTTCGGCAACGACAGCGTGATGGTCTTCGGGTCGGCGGCAAAGGTCGCGCTCCATGGCGACGGCTGCGGCAACTGGCTGCGCGCCGCATCGAAGAGCGCACTGTTGGCGCCGGGCGACGCGCCGCCCGATGCCGCGACCGGCAGCGCAAGCGAAACATTATCCTCGCCGGGGATGCACTCCTTCTCGCAGACGAGAAAGGCCACCTCAGCGTTCAGGGTGACGGTGCCGCCCGGTTTCAGATCAGCGGGCGGGGTGATCCGCGCCAGCAGAATGGCTTCGCCCTCGTAGCCGAAGCTCGTCACCGGACCGAGCTTGATCAGCGATGGTGCCGGCCATTCCAAGTCGGAGGCCGTGAATCCATCCGGCAGCTTCCAGCTGACCGTCGTCGCCTCGCCCGAATCCCCCGGATTGCGCCAATAGGTGTGCCAATGCTCCTTCATGGTCAGGCGGATGCCGACCTGGAACGGCTCGCCCGGCGTGATCGTCGCGGGCTCGCTGAGAAGCTCGACCTTGACCAGATCGGAGGTGTCCTGCGCGCGCGTCTGCGCGAACGGCAAGGTCAGCAGGACCGCGCAAGCGGCCGCAATGCGTACAAACGATGACGAAATGACGCGCCTCATGATTCGTAATTTATCACCCGGCGTGACGACCTTGCGATGTGACCATTGGCTGCGACACTTCTTCCAGCCCGCGACCTTCCGGAATATCGCGGATGATCTTGCCGAGAATGAGAGTGATCACGGCGCCGAGTGTGCTGACGATAGCCATGAGGAACAGAACACCGGCTACGCCGCAGAATTCCTTGACCTGCGGCAAGATGAAAATCCCCAATGTCGCACCGCTTTTCGCGGCAGCGGCGGCAAATCCGCTCGCAGACGCGCGAACCGCGGTCGGGAACAATTCCGGCGCCAGTGTGAAGGTCGTGGCATTGGGCCCTGCATTCATCGCCAGGTTGAAGAAAATGAATCCTAGGAAAATCAGAACGATATGCGGGCTCGCGCTGCCTCCGGACAGGACGGCGGCGAGCAGAATCAGCATGCCGAGGGTCATGCCGGCAAATCCGACGACCTGCATGTGCAACCGGCCGAAGCGCGGGACCGCCCAGAGGCCGATCAGGAACCCGAACAGCAGGAACAGATCGATCGCAGCGGTGCCTTGAGCGGCGGCGAAATCGGCTGCGACCGGATCGCGCGATTTTGCTCCAAAATGAAGCGCCGCAAGGATCACCGGGGTGAACAGCCCCACGCCGTAGGTGGCGATATCCATCAGGAACCACGGCACCGACACCAACGCCGTCCGCACGCGATACGGTTTCGTGAACAGAACCGCCATGCCGCGGTCGGTCGAGGGCGGTGCTTCATGCGGATGCTCGATCGGGATTTGAGTCAGCCCGGTGACAACATGCGCCGCCTGGGCCGACTGACCGTGGTCGAGCAGCCAGCGCGGGCTTTCCGGCAGCCACATCCGCGCCAGCATGAAGGCGAAGGCCCCGGCTCCGGTGGCGCCGACGATGAAGCGCCAGTCTATGGATTTTCCGTGCAAATGCAGGAGCGTCAGCGCGACCGCCGCCGCGATCAGCATGCCGACCGATTGCAGCATGATGGTCGCGACCATCATGCGGCTGCGCGCCCGCCTCGGCATGGTTTCCGACACGTAGGACGCGCTGACCGGGAAATCGATGCCGATGCCGACCCCGATCAGAAACTGACCGAACAGCACCGCCAGCGCGTTCTCGGCGAAAGCACTGAAAACCGCTCCGGTGGCGAGGATCGCCATGTCGATGATCAGCAGCGGCTTGCGGCCGAAACGATCGGCGGCAGCACCGCCGAAAGCGGCACCGAAAGCCGCGCCCAGCACCAGAGCAGAGCCGATCAATCCGACCATCACAGGGCTCAGATCGAACCGGCTGGTGAGGAGCGGCATCGCGACGCCGAGCGAGAAGATCGAGAACCCATCCAGTAGCGTGCCGCCGCTTGCAAGCAACCAGAGGGCGTATTGGCGCGGCCCCATCGGGGCGTGGTCGAGGATTCCGAAATGCGGCGGCGGTACCGCGCCGTCGGCAGGCATGCGGCTAATCCTTCTTGCGAGCCTTGCCGGCCTTGCCCTTACCTGATTTGGACTTTCCGGCTTCGGCTTTAGCGGCCGAATGATACAGCTTGCGGATTTCGGTGAGGTCGACCGTAGGCTTTGGCAGTTTCAGCTTCATGTCCTCGATGGTGTCGGCGATGATCTGCGAAACCGCGAGGTTTCTGAACCACTTGTGGTTGGCGGGAATGACGTACCAGGGCGCGTGTTTCTTCGAGCATTTCGACAGCGCATCCTCGAAGGCCGAAATGTAATCCTCCCAGAAGTTGCGTTCCTCATAGTCCGAGCTACTGATTTTCCATTGCCGAGCAGGATCGTCGAGCCGTTGCTCGAACCTCGCCAGTTGCTCCTCCTTCGAGATGTACAGAAAGAATTTGAGGATCGTGGTGTTGTTGTCCTCGTGGAGCAGCCGCTCCCAATCATTGATGAAACCGTAGCGCGCCTTCCACACCGGTTTCGGCACAAGCTTGTGCACACGCGCGACCAGCACGTCCTCGTAATGCGAGCGGTTGAACAC
>JAEZBA010000414.1 GCA_023430245.1 Pseudomonadota bacterium | reverse complement strand
CGGTCGGATTGCGCCGCCAGCGAGCGCAGAACCGCATCGAGCGCATCTTCCCGGATCCAGGGCGTGACGATGAGGGAGATCAGGGCAGCCACGGCCCCGCCCCATCATCCACGCCTTCATGTAGCGGTAATAGGTGCCCTCAGCATTGGCCACCGCCAACAGGAATCCCTCGCGTCCATCGAGAAAGCCGAGCCGGATAAAGTAGGACTGCATGAAAGTCCACCAGCCGCGGACGATCCCGGTAAAGAACGAGACGCGACGTCCGGAACTCACGATCATCTCAGCGCGCGCGCTCGAATAGCGATCCATGCGAGACAGCGCATCCTCGAGACGCAAAACCGGATGATGCGTCAACGGGTGCCTGAGGCGTCCGATCTCGCCATCGCAGATGACGCGTTCATGCACGAGATCGTCGGAAAATCGTGCGCGGTCGCGCCGGAACAATCGCAGCACGTAGTCCGGATACCAGCCGGAATGCCGCATCGGTCGCCCGCAGAAGGTCGACAGCCGCGGCATCTCGTAAGCCTGCGACAGACCCTCGGTGATGACGCGCCGGATTTCTGCGGCGAGCTCGCTGCTCACCCGCTCGTCCGCGTCCACACTCAGCACCCACTCGCCTGTGGCAAGCGACAGGCCGAGATTCTTCTGATGGCCGAAACCAAGCCATTCTTTCCGAACCGTGACGCTCGCTCCCTTCGCCGCGGCAAGACTCGCGGTCCCGTCGTCGCTGTCGCCGTCCACGACGATGCGCTGATCGCAAAACGCGAGGCTGTCGAGACACGCCTCAATGTTGTGAGCCTCGTTCTTGGCAATCACGATGGCAGAGAGGCGCACGGTCATCGCGAAGCGTCCTCGTGCCTGAACCTGATACGGTCCCGCAGGCGCCGCCGCGCGTCCCGAAACATCCGGAACGGAAGGGCGAGATAGTATTTCCGGGCGATCTGCCAGCGCCCCGTCAAACTCATCGGCGGCGCGTCTGCACGCGGCACATACCAGCCATTGAGCCCGGTCCGTCGCATAAGGCTATAGCCGGCCCGGGTCATGAAACGATGCTTGTCCAGATTACCGACGTGGTCCTCGAGCAGCACCAGCCGCGGCTTCCAGCGCCGGAAGTCGAAGCCGCTCAGGACTTCGAGCTCGTGCCCTTCGACATCGACCGACATCAGGTCGATCGGCACGGTCGCCTTCCCCTCGCTGAGCACGTCGTCGAGCGTTCGGACCTTCACGTCGATGGTGCGGTCGGCGCGCATCCCCGTCACCGCAAGGTTGGGATCGAACGACGAGAATGCGCCCGCTACATGCAATCGCATGATCTGCCCCGCGCGGTCCGGCGACGAACACGCGACCTCGAACACCTGAGCCTTGCGCTGGCGTCGCAATTCGGCAGCGAGATCGGGTAGCGGCTCGACCAGAATGCCGGTCCAGCCCGCCTCTTCCAGATGCCAGGACTGCGAGTCCTTCTTCGGATCGTTTGCCCCCACTTCAACGAAAAAGCCGCGGGGCCGGTCGCGGAAAAACTCGCGCACCATTGCGGCTTCGAACTCGGGCTTGAATACGGCGGACACGGCGCGATCCATCCGGGCGTCAGTTCCTGGCCGTCGAGCGCGACCGCTTCACAATATCCGTGGTCGAATGACCCGGGAGCAAATCGACGAGCAGCACCTCGCCGCCATAGGCTTCGACGATCTCGTGCCCGACCACCTGCTCGCGCGTATAATCGGCGCCCTTGATGAGCATGTTTGGCCGGACCCGCTCGATCAGGTTGCGCGGAGTGTCTTCCTCGAACACCACGACAAGATCCACCGCTTCGAGAGCCGCCAGCACTTCGGCACGCGCCTGAACCTTCTGCACCGGACGTTCGGGCCCCTTCAGCCGCGACACCGACGCATCGCTGTTGAGCCCGAGTACCAGCCGGTCGCAAGCGGCACGCGCCTGCGCCATCAGTTTGACGTGCCCGGGATGCAGGATGTCGAAACAACCGTTCGTGAATCCGATACGGTACCCCTGCTTGCGCCACAGATCGAGCCGGGCGTCGAGATCCTGCCAGTCGTAAAGAATCTTGTCTTCCGCCGCGAGCGTGGCAGACGGCAGGATGCGATGGCGCAGTTCACCGAGCGAAACCGTCGCTGTTCCCCTCTTGCCGACCACAACCGCCGCGGCCGCATTCGCTGCGCGCATTGCGGATTCGTAGTCAGCACCGAGACCGTGCATAGCGGCCAGAACCGCCACCACCGTATCGCCGGCGCCCGAAACATCGCTGATCTTCACGGCGTAGGCAGGAACGTGAACGGGTGCGCCACCACGAGTGACCAGCGTCATGCCGTCGTCGCTGCGGGTCACCAGCACCGCCTCACAGCCAAGCGCCTTTCGTAACTCCTCCGCGGCGTCGGCAACCTCGTTATCGCCCCGGGTCTCGCGCCGCACCGCTTCCGACAATTCCTTGCGGTTCGGCGTCACCACCGTGGCGCCACGATAGATGCTGTAATCGTTGCCCTTGGGATCGACGATCACCGGCTTTCCGGCGGCGCTGGCTGCCTCGAGCAAATGCCGGATCAGCGCAGGCGTCAGCACGCCCTTGGCGTAGTCCGACAGCACCACGGCATCCACCCGCGGCAATGCGGCGATCGCCGCCTCCAGCAGCGCCTTCTCGGCTTTAGCATCTGCCGGCCGCGCCTCTTCCCAGTCGGCGCGCAGCAGATGCGTAGCGTAATGCTCCGATACGAAGCGCACCTTGCGTGTGGTCGGCCGCGATCCATCGACGATCAGCGATGCCGAGATGCATGGCTCCGCGGCGAGCGCCGCCTTCAGTGTTCGACCGGCATCGTCCTCGCCGACGAGGCCGACAAAGATGCAATGCGCGCCGAGGCTTGCGATATTACGTGCGACGTTACCCGCGCCGCCGATCACCATCTCGGTGCGCTTGACCGCGATCACCGGTGCGGGTGCCTCCGGCGAGATGCGGGCCACTTCGCCATAGACGAAATCGTCCAGCATCAGGTCACCGACGCACAGCACGGTGACGCCGGACAGTCGCGACAGGCTCTGGTCGAAGTCGAACATTCAGCGATACCGGTCTTCGCAGTCGAGATATTGGGTGACGTAGCGACCTACGGCCTCTTCGAGCGGCGTGAAGCCGGCATTGTAACCGGCGGCACGCAGCTTTCCGACCTCGCTTTGCGTAAAATACTGATATTGGCCGCGGATCGATTCGGGCATGTCGATATATTCGATCTTCGGCGGCCTTTGCAGTGCCGCAAACATCGCCTCGATCATCTCACGGAAGCTGCGCGCCTCTCCGGTGCCGACGTTGAACAGTCCGGACATCCGCGGGGTGTCCAATAGCCAGCGGACGACTGCGACAACGTCGTCGACATAAATAAAGTCGCGCCGCTGATCGCCGTCGGCGATGCCGACCTTGTGCGACTTGAACAACTTGACGGTCTGCCCGGCCTTCGCTTCGTCGAAGATGCGGGCCAGCACGCTGGCCATCTTGCCCTTGTGATATTCGTTCGGGCCGAACACGTTGAAGAATTTCAGCCCTGCCCATTGCGGCGGCAGCTTCTCACCGCGCAACTTGCGGGCGATCAACGCCTGGTCGAACAGATGCTTGCTCCAGCCATACAGGTTCATCGGCCGCAACGATTGCAGATAATCGGGCCGATCATCGTCAGAGAAACCGTGCTCTCCGTTGCCATAGGTCGCGGCCGACGAGGCATAAATGAACGGCGTCTGCGTCTGCGTGCACCAGTCCAGCAGGGTCAGCGACAGGCGGAAATTGGAATTCATCACGAGATCGCCGTCACTTGCCGTCGTGTCGGAGATTGCGCCCATATGGATTACGGCGTCGAGCTTGCGCCCGTCGAGCCAGCCGGACAATTCGTGCGGCTGAACGAAATCGGCGATCTGCCGCTTGGCCAGATTGCGCCAGCGGCCGTCGGTGCCGAGCGTATCGTTGACCACAACATCGGTGCGGCCGGCCTCGTTGAGGCTGGCGACGATATTCGATCCGACAAAACCGGCCCCGCCGGTCACCAAAAGCATCGCTGACACGCTCCGCCGCCCGGCGCCAATGGCGTTCCTTTGCCCCACAAGGGACCAGCGCGCAACTTGAGCTCCGTGAGACCTGGATTTGAGGCCGATTCGACAAAGCTGTTCAAACTGGCCTATTTGCGGCGAACTCCGCATTATGGAATGAACCCGAGTTCAGCTCAGAAATAAATGAATCTAAATTCACATAAATCAGTCAGGTCCGACCCGGCCGACAGGGCGGACAATCCGATCCTGATCGTCCCATATATGTGGATTGGCGATTTTGTGCGGGTGCATTCGGTCGTCCGGCTGCTCAAGCTGCGCTGGCCAAACCGGCCGATCGATCTCCTGACCAGCTCGCTGTGCGCGCCGATCCTCGATTATCTGCCGGGCGTGCGGAAGGGAATCATCGCCGATCTGCCGCGCCGGCGATTGCCGTTCGCGCAATACGCCGCGCTCGGGAAACAGCTTGCCCGCGAGCATTACGGTACCGCGCTGATCATGCCTCGGACCTGGAAAGCGGCGCTTGCGCCCTTCCTCGCCGGAATCCCGGAACGCACTGGTTTTACAGGAGAATTCCGGTTCCTGCTGGTCAACGACATGCGTTTCGGCGAGCGCAGCCTGGAGCGCATGATCGACTGTTTCGTAACCTTGGCCTTGCCGAAAAATGGCGTCTTGCCGGCGACTTACCCGCTTCCCGAAATCGCCGTGCCAGCCGCCGAGCAGGAAAACTGGTTGTCGCGCAATGGCTTGCGCCAAACCGGCCGGCCGGTCGTGGCACTGGCCCCCGGCGCGGTCGGGCGAGGTAAGGCCTGGCCGGTGCAGAACTATGCAGCACTCGCCAGACAGCTGGCCGACCTGGGCGCCGATATTTGGGTACTTGGCGGACCGGCGGAGAAAACCATTGCCAGCCAGATCTCAGTGACCGGCGGCGCATGTGTCTCAGATCTCACGGGAAACGACTTGCGCAACGCGATTGTCGCGCTCGCCGCGGCCGACCTCGCCGTCACCAACGATTCCGGTCTGATGCATATCTCGGCGGCCATAGGGACGCCGACCGTGGCGATCTTCGGCCCGACGTCTGCCCGTCTGTGGTCCCCGCTGAACCCATTGTCGGCCATCGTCGAGCCGCCGGGATCGTTCGCCAACATCAAGGACCGCAGCACCGCGGGCGTCACGGTGGACCGGGTGCTGGACGCGGTGCGACACACTTTGGCGGACCATTTTACCGGCGCGGTCCGGCGTTAGTGCTCGTAGAAGCGCTGTTCCTCTGGCATCGAGGCGCCGCGAGCATAGGATAAGGCGCTCTGAGCACCCTTCTTCGGCGGACCGATCCATGACAGCCCTCAAGCCGGCCGCCTTCCTCGACCGCGACGGCGTCATCAACCGCGACGACGGCTATATCGGCACCATCGAGCGCTTCCATTTCATCGACGGGGCGGCGCAGGCGATCCACCGGCTGAACGAGGCCGGCTATCTCGTCTTCGTCATCTCGAACCAATCGGGCGTCGCCCGCGGCCTGTTCAGCGAGGACGATGTTCTGCGCCTGCACGACCACATGCGCGGCGAACTTTCCAAGCATGGCGCCAGGATCGACGATATCCGCTTCTGTCCGTTTCATCCGGATGCGCCGCTCCCCGCCTACCGGATCGATTCCGACTGGCGCAAGCCGAAGCCCGGCATGCTGCTCGACCTGATGGAGGCATGGCCTGTGGACAAGGCCGGCAGCTTCCTGATCGGCGACAAGGAAACCGACCTGCGCGCCGCGAAGGCGGTCGGCATTGCGGGGCATCTTTTCGCGGGCGGTAATCTCGCGGAGTTCGTCGAGCGGGTGCTTTTCGAAAAGTAGCGACATGCGGACTATCGTCCATGGAGCAACGTCCGGCGCGATTGCGGCACTGAGTGCCGCCGCCCTTGCGCTGTTTGGGTGCCTCTCGCTGCCGGACGCCCGCGCGCAGGCGCCACTCACGGCCGCGCAGTCGGAAGCGCTGAGCCGGTACGACGCGGCACTCACCGACTTCAAATCCGTTCTGCGCCAGCGCCGCGCACAGATTGAGGCAAAACAGCCGCTGCCGAAACTGCCCGGCCAGGCGCTTTATCTTGCCCGCAATGCCATGATGAGCGCCTACAAGGATCTCACCGATGTCGTGCCGACGAAAATCGGGAGACCGAACAAATTCGCGATCCCGCCGACCTATTTCGATGCCGACAACGAGCCGCTCATCGATGAATATCTGCGCCTCTTCAACATCATGCAGGCGCCGCCCGCCAA
>JAEZBA010000389.1 GCA_023430245.1 Pseudomonadota bacterium | reverse complement strand
TGCCCGCGCCGGCCGCCAAGCCCGGCGCTGCCGCTGCGCCGAAATTCCCTCCGACGCCGCCGCGTCCACAGCTTCCCGGCGCGAAGCCGCCCGCAGCGCCTCCCGCACCCCTTGCCGGTGCGCCACGGCCGGCGCGCGATCCATTCGCGGAACTCTCGGGGGATTTCGATCGCCTGATGGAGCCGCGGCTCGCGCAGGAGGACTTCAATCGCGAGCTGCGCCCGCCTGACCTCGACAATGGGCGCGGTCCGGCGATGGACCCGTTCCGCGAACCGCCGCCGAACCGCGGCGGCCGTCCGCCGCGGGCCAGGGCCGAAGACGAAGATGATGGGTCCGAGGAAGAGCGGCCCAAGCGTTCGCTCGGCGGTCTCGTCAAGGCGTTGATCGCGGTCGTGCTGGTGCTCGGTATCGGCTGGGTGGCCTGGTCGCAGCGCGGCCTGGTGACCGAGATGCTGCAATCGCGCAGCGGCTCGACGCCGGAGGTCGCGGACACCAAGAACGGGCAGCCGGCCACCGGACGGCCCAAGATCACCGATCGGCTCGGGTCGCAGGACACCCAGTCCGGTCCGGCGGTGGCGCAGCGCGTGGTCCTGTACGAAGAAGAGCCGAACGACCCGCAGGGCAAGCGCTATGTCGGATCGGCAATCTGGCGCACCGAAACCGTGTCGCCCGGGCCCGGCCGCCCGCCGGAACTCGCGATCCGTGCCGATGTCGAAATCCCGGAACGCAAGCTCAACATGTCGTTCTCGATCCGGCGCAACACCGACCAGACCCTGCCGGCGAGCCACACCATGGAGGTGATGTTCAACCTCCCGCCGGACTTCCCGGCCGGCGGCATCTCCAACGTCCCGGGCGTGCTGATGAAGCAGGCGGAACAGACGCGCGGCACGCCGCTCGCCGGGCTGGCGGTGAAGGTCACCAACAACTTCTTCCTGATCGGACTGTCGGCGGTGGATGCGGACCAGGCGCGGAATACCCAGCTGCTGAAGGAGCGGGGCTGGTTCGACATCCCGATCGTCTACAACAACAACCGGCGCGCTATCCTTGCGATTGAAAAGGGGACGCCGGGCGAGCGTGCTTTCCAGGAAGCCTTCGCGGCGTGGAAGCAGTAGGGTTTTCGACGCGCCTGTAGCCCGCATGAGCGAAGCGATATGCGGGATCAGAACCCCTGGATTTCGCTTCGCTCAACCGGGCTACAGACTGCTGCCTCAATGCACCCGCATTGACCCCTGTCCCGGCTCGATCAGCGCTTCGGTGAAGGGAAATTCCAGCACCACCTCGCCCTCCTCGTCGGTGACCTCGATGGCCGCGCGCATCAGCCGCGGCTCGGCGTCCTCGTCGTGGAGAATGTCGCGGATCATGGCGCGGGCCATGGTCCAGGCGTGATCCGGGTCGCGCAGCTCGGCGCCGTCGGGGTCGCGGATCAGTTCCCCGTCGATGCGGGTGTTGAAATAATACCGGGGCATGACGCAAGGCTCGCACGAAGCTGTGACAGGATCGCGGCGGAGCCTGCCAAAATCTCTCTGCATTTTGCTCTTTATGCCATTGCCGGTACCCTCGCGAAAGGTGGGAACTGCGCCATGATGGGACGGATTGCGCTCGCGGCGATGCTGGTCTGGACCGCGAGTCTGGCGTCCGTGCTGCCCGCGCTGGCGCAGGTAAAGGCACCGGTCAGCCGCAAGGCCGACCTGCAGACCAAGCTGGCGAAACAGCCGCTGACCTTCTTCCTGGCCCGCGGGGCGGAGGATTCCTGCGGTCCGGGCTGCCGCGACTGGATCGCCGCCGACGGGCAGTTCGACGAGGGATCGGCCGCCCGGTTCCGGGTGTTCCTGGCCCGCACCAAGGCGGGAGACCTGCCGATCTTCTTCAATTCGAATGGCGGCCTGCAGGAGGAGGCGATGGCGATCGGCAGGCTGATGCGCGAGCGGCGGATGCGTGCGGGCATCGCGCTGACCCGGCCGGATCTGTGCGTGCGCCGGCCGAAGGAGCCGGTGGTGTGTGAGACCGCCAAGAAATCCGGCAAGCCGCTGGCGTCGCAATGGACCAGCTTCGACGCCACGTGCAATTCCGCCTGCGGCATCGCGCTGATCGGTGCGGCAGAGCGCTGGGTGCCGCCGGGCGGCGGGATCGGCATCCATTCGCCGGCCTATTACTGCTTCCTGCGCAGCGGCCGCGTCGTCGGCCAGAAGGGCGGCGGCCGGCTGGCCGAGCAATGCCGGCAATTCAGCGCGCAGGGCGCGAAGGAACTGGCCGGCTATGCGCGCGAGATGGGAATCTCGCAGGGCTATGTCGAGGCGATGGCCAAGGTGCCGCATAACGAGATTCGGTATCTGACGCGCGAAGAACTCACCCGCTTCCGCATCGATACCAGCGAGATTGCGGAGACGCCCTGGATGGGCAAGCCGGGTGCGGCGCAAGTGATCGTGAAGGTGTTGCTGGAAGCAACCGGTGCGGACGGCGCCAAGCACATGGGTTGGCTGGAATTGCAATGCAACGCACGCGGCAACGGGCCTGCTTCGTCCGCGATCGTGTTCGTGCGGCCTGCGATCGGCGGCGATGCGGGCGAAGGCACCGAGGTCGAACTGACCGCCGGTGAGCGCAAGTTGGTATTCCCGCCGCAGGATATGTCGATGCACAAAAATCCGACCGAGCCGGATGCACCCTATCTGCGGCGCCGGCTGACGCTGCCGACACCCGATATCGCAGCGCTTGCCATGCAGCCCGGGATGGATCTGCGGATCACGCCGAATGCCGGGGCGCCAAATGCGACTACCCAGGTCACGCGCATTTCCAATGCGGGATTGCAGCAGCGCTGGAATGCGGTGGAGCAGAGTTGTGGGGATGGGAAGCAATAAAGCGCGATCCATCTCCGCACCGTCTCCGCGAAAGTGGGGAGCCTAAGCATCCGTCTGGTTATGGATTCCCTCTCTCGCTTATTGCGCCCTACCGCTTCGCGACAACGTCGCGCGCTACTTCAAGCTCACCTCGGCGACCTTGTCCTGGTAATCCTTTTTCGGGTCGGCGCCGAGCAGCATCTTCACGCCGGCGATCAGGCTGTATTCGTCGAGCCAGATTTCCGCGCGCTCGGCATCGAAGCGCAGCAGCGCGAGATTGGGATCGTCCTTGCCGCCCTTGAACCAGGCGGTGACAAACGGATTCCACAGCCGTTCGATGGTGGCGCGATCATTGTCCTGCGCGATATGTCCGTGGATGGTGGCGAACAGGTCGTGGCCTTTCGATGCGAAGGTGGCATCGGCATGCGCGCCGTTGCGCAGATTCTTCACCAGTTCGCTGTCGCGCGCGGTGAAGAACCAGATCGGACTGTGCTCGTTCTCGACCTGTGCGGTCATTGGCCGTGCATGCCGGTCCTCGACGCCATCGACGCCGAGCATCACGGTCATGTCGGATTTCAGCGCTTTCCAGAATTTGGCTTCCAGCTCCTGCGGCGTCGGCATGCGTCTCTCCTGTGGTTGCAGGACAGAACGGAGCGGATGAGGAGAGGTTCCGAGAAGAAAGCGAACGGCCGGAGGATCGGTCGGTTCGCGCATTGGCAGAGATTAAGGTGCTGGTTTTGGCCGGGTCTGTACGGGGGCGACAGGGGGCTGACGTCCCGATGAACCGGTCACCTCCGGCTCTGCTGCCGATCCATTGGTGGCGGGTTGTCTAATTGGCGGGCGCATTTGCTCGGTGGTGGCGCTGTGGTCG
>JAEZBA010000346.1 GCA_023430245.1 Pseudomonadota bacterium | reverse complement strand
TCCATGGTGACGTGCCCGCCACCGATCGGTAGCACTTCGGCATGAACGAACTTGCCCTCGGCGAAAATCGAGATGGTTGTCGTGCCGCCGCCCATGTCGATGCAGGCGGCACCCATTTCGGCCTCGTCGTCGACCAGCGCCGACAGGCCGCTTGCATAAGGCGTGGCAACCATGCGCTCGACCGACAGGTGCGAGCGATTGACGCAAAGCTCGAGATTGCGCAGTGGCGCGGAGTCGGCGGTCAGCACATGCATGTCGACGCCCAGCACGTCACCGATCATGCCACGCGGATCGCGAATCCCGCGCTCGGCATCGAGCGAGAAGCCGACGGGCAGCGAATGCACGACCTCGCGCTCCGCCCGCAGCGCTTGCTTGGCGCCTGCGGTCAGGACACGCCGGATGTCGCCCTCGCCCGCTTCATGGCCGCCAAGATTGACCGAGGACGAGAAGATCGTGCTCTTCATCCGCCCGGCGGACATGTTCACGAACAGCGACTCGACGGTCAGACCGGCCATGCGCTCGGCCGCATCGACCGCCAAACGGATCGACTGTTCGGCGCGGTCCAGGTCGATGATGGTGCCGGACTTCACGCCCTGCGATTTCTGGTGACCGATGCCGATGACCTTCACCTTGTGGGTGCGGCCCGGCAGGCGTTCGCTTTCCTCGCAAGGCTTCAGGCGACCGATGACGCAGCACACCTTGGTGGAGCCGACATCCAGCACGGTTACGATGCCGGAGCGGCCGGCCGTCGAATCTTTCTGTCCGCCGAGCCAGCTCATATGTGACGCTCCGCAGGACGGTAATTCTTGCCAAGGCGCTCCTTGAGCGCAGCTTCGCGGGCAACGGCGGCGTCCGGCGTCAGCTTGACGACGAGCCGGTCGGCAAAGCGCATGTCGACCGTTTCGATGTCGCGCGAAAGAAGGCCGTAGCGATGGTCGAGCGCCAGAAGGTCGCGCAGCGCCTCATCCTCGCCGTGCTCGGGCAGCTTGACTGTCATGCCGTTTTCGAGGCGCAGATCCCAGCGCCGTTCGGAGACGCGCACATAGCCGCGCACGCGCGCCGCCAGCTCGGGATAGGCGGCCACCTTGGCAACGAACCCGGCAGCAGGCTCATCCGCCCCGACGCCGACGACCAGCGGCAGCGCGCGATAGCGCGCGCCCGAAAGCGGCGCAATCGCCCTGCCGTCATTCTCGATGAGCGAAAGCCGGCTACCTTGTTGCCAGATCGCGAACGGCTCCCGCTCGACGATCTTCACCTCGAGCGTGGAGGGGTAAATCTTGCGGACCGAGGCATCCTCGACCCAGGGCAGGCTGGCGATCCGGTTCCGTGCGTCCCGGACATCGAACCCGACCAGCGAGGTCCAGCCGTCCAGGCCGACGCGATCGAAGATATCGATCTCGGAGGTCTCGTGATTCCCGCTCACGCGGATTTCGTTGATCGCAAAGCCCGTGCGCGCGGTGACCGCCTGGATAACGCGCGGCATGTGGCCGCCCAGGACTTCGCCGTAGAGCGAAAACGAGCCGACGACGGCCGCCGCCAGCACGGTCATGGTGTAGGGAGGCGCCTCGATCTCGCCGGCAACGAAGCGCGAGAACGCGCGCGCAGGCTTGCGCAGCCAGCGCGGGAGGACATACCCGCCGGATGCAGGCGCCAGCCGCCCGCGCATGCCGGCTATGGCTGCCTTGCCGTGTCCTGACGTCAACGCAAACAAGAAGCGTCCTCCACCATCCAACTCAAAAGCTCACCGAACCCATGACCCGCCTCAGCGGCAATTTCAGGCACCAGCGACGTCGGCGTCATCCCCGGCTGAGTGTTCACTTCCAGCCAGATCAGTTCGCCATTCTCCGAATGACGGTCGTCGTAACGGAAGTCCGATCGAGAGACGCCACGGCAGCCAATCGCTTGATGTGCCTTCAACGCCAGTGTCTGTATTTTTTGGTAAATAATTGGTGAAACTTTTGCGGGGCATTCGTGTTTTGAGCCGCCGGCGACATATTTTGCGTCGTAATCGTAGAAGGTGTGGCCGACGGGTATGATCTCGGTGACGCCGAGCGCCACATCACCCATCACCGCGCAGGTCAGCTCGCGTCCGTGGATGTATCGCTCGACCATCACCGTATCGCCGTAACGCCAGTCCGAAGAGCCGATCACCTGCGGCGGATGCGACTGATCCTCCTGGACTATGACCACGCCGAAGCTGGATCCCTCCTTCACCGGCTTGACGACATATGGCGGCTTCATCGGATGCTTGTTGCCGATGTCGAAGCGGTTCATGACCCTGGCCTCTGCCACCGGGATGCCCGCCGCCTTGGCAACCCGCTTCGCCCGCTCCTTGTCCATGGCGAGAGCAGACGCGAGCACGCCGGAATGCGTGTAGGGAATTTCGAGATATTCGAGGATGCCCTGGATGGTGCCGTCCTCACCAAAAGGACCATGAAGCGCATTGAAGACCACGTCTGGCCGAAGTTCAGCCAGAACGCTGGAAACGTCCCGCGTCACGTCGATGCGGGTCACCCTGTACCCTTCACCTTCGAGCGCATCCGCGCACGCATTTCCCGACGAAAGCGAAACAGGCCGCTCGGCCGAAAACC
>JAEZBA010000344.1 GCA_023430245.1 Pseudomonadota bacterium | reverse complement strand
CCGGCTCTGGACGATGACGAACAGTGTATAGGCGGCCAGGATGCCGAGGAAACTCGCGCCGTCGATGCGCGACAATTCTCCATCGCAGGCCAATGCGGCCAGCAGCAGGGAGATCGCAACCATGATCGGGATTTCCTGGCGGATCAGTTGCCGATCGACGACGAGCGGCGTGATCAATGCGGACAGGCCGAGCACGAACAGGATGTTGAACAGATTACTGCCGACGACATTGCCGACGGCGAGGTCGGTCTGTCCGGCCATGGCCGATTGCAGCGATACCGCTATCTCTGGCGAACTCGTGCCAAAAGCCACCACGGTCAGCCCGACCACCAGTGGCGAGATGCCGAACGCGAGCGCGAGCTTTGAAGCCCCGCGGACCAATAGTTCGGCCCCGAGTACCAGCAAGCCGAGGCCTACGACAAAACCGATCAGAGCCAATGGTGTCTCCCGCTGCATTCGGCGGGCGCGGACACAACCATTTCCCGCCCGTGTTTGAAAGGGCCTCGACGCCGCATTCCGATCACGACAATCTGAGCAAAGGCGCGCCGGACTCTGCTAAAATTCGCCAAAATGGAGCGGGCCGCAGAAGCCTGGAACTGGAGGCGGCGAGTTGGGCCTGAATTTGCCCGTCGCGGTTGGTCGGTATCGCGGGCGCGCGCTGGCGCTGGCCGCCGCGATGATCATGGCAATGCCCGCGCTTTCGCCCGCCGCCGCGCAGCCGGCCGCTTCGCAGCCGAAGCACGGCATTGAGCGCCCGCTCATCCTGGTGCCGGGATTATTGGGCTCGCGGCTGTGCCGAGCCGATCCGAAGGATCCCAGAAAGACCCAACTGGTCTGGGGCACGCTCGGGGCTTTGCGGCAATTTCCCACCATCCGGCTGTCACACGAGCCGAGCGCCACCGATCCGATCAAGCCCTGCGGCATCCTGCGTGAGATCGTCTATCTCGGCCTCTATTCGCAGGACGTCTACACTCCGATCATCCGCCATCTCGAAAAGACCGGCTATCGCGAGAACCGCAACCTGTTCCTGTTCTCGTATGACTGGCGGCGCTCGGTCTTCGACAATGCCAAGGCGCTCGACGCCTTCGTCCGCGACAAGGTGCCGGACGGCAAGGTCGACATTCTCGCGCATTCGATGGGCGCGCTGGTGGCGCGCGCCTATGTGATCGAGGGCGAGGGTGGCGAACGGGTGGCGCGATTGTTCAGCGCGGGCGCACCGTTCCAGGGATCGGTGAAAGTATTCCAGACCGTGGAAAAGGGATGGGGTCCGCTCAACACGGTGATGGGCGGGCTCGATGGCTTCCGCCGCACCATGCTGTCCTTTCCGTCGATCTTCGAAATGATGCCGCGCTACCGGGACTGTTGTGACAATGGTGGCGCTGCGTCGTTCGATCCCGCCAAGGCGGAGACGTGGACGGCTCTGCATTGGGACGGTGTCGATACCGCCACCATGCCCGATCTGGACAAGACCTTCGTGCGGATCAGGAAGCTGGAGGCGATGGTCGCGACGGCGATGCCGAAGGGCGTCGAGGATGTGCTGTTGATCGGCGTCGACCAGCGTACGCCGCAGCGCGCCGGGTTCAGGAATGGCGGCGGTGTCTCGACCCTGCAATTGCAATTCAGCTGGGCCGGCGACGGCACCGTCATTCGCGACAGCGCGGTCATCGAACGCGTGCCGCTGCATCCGACCAGCTTCGCCGACCATCAGCGCATCCTGCACGATCCGCAGATTCAGAATTTCCTGCGCGTGGCGCTGACCGAAGGGGTGGCGCGGGCGATCGGCACGGTACCAGTGCGCGAGCGCGGCAAGATGCTCGCGGTGGATGGCAGCATGACCGAACTGGTCGGCATCAGGCTCGAGCCGGATGAGCCGATCTATCGCACCGGCGACGTCTGCAAGGTGCATGTGCATCTGCGTCTTGGCGACCGGACCCGGATTGATTCCTCAGCGATCAGGCTGACGCGCCGCATGCCGGATGGCCGGGAGGTTGCGGTCCGGCTGAGGCCCGATCCGACTGCCTCGGACCCCTCCAATCCATTCGAGCAATCCTTTGTCGGCCGGTTCGAGGCCGGCGTGATGCCAGGCAATGGCATGCTCAAGGCGGTGGTGGAACTGGCAGGCGCGGCGCCGCGCGTGGTCGAAGAGCCAGTGCCGGTCATGTCTCGTTGAGGTTTGCATCACTCCATTCGCGTTTGTGCGGCGGATTGTGCTATGGCGCCGCGATGAGCCCACGCCCCAAAAATCCATCGTCGCGGCAGCCGCGCGGCCCCGCTCGCGGCCGCCCGGACAAGCCAGGCCGGTCCGGTAAGCCTGGCCGTCAGGACAAGCAGGTCCGTACCGAGAAGCAGGGCCGTCCAGGCAGGCCTGGCCGTTTCGAGACCCAAGGGCGTTTCGAGAAGGCGGACCGTTTCGAGAAGACTGACCGTTTCGCGAAGGCGGGGCGCTCCGAGAAGGCTGGCCGTTTCGAAAAGCCGGTCCGATCCGAAAGGCCGGATCGATCCGGGAAGCCAGGCCGTCCCGAGCAATCACGCCGGTCCGACATGCCCGGCCGTCCCGAACGGCAAGGGAGACCCGAACGGCAAGGACGGCCCGAGCGGCAGGGGCGTCCGGAACATAGCCGAACGCCATTCCGGCCCAAGCAGGACCCGCGCGCGAAGGCCGCCGAGGCCGTTCGCAAACCCGCTCCCGTCCCGGCACACAAAATCGAGGAGCCGAAGCCCGCGGCGCCGCTGAGCGCTGCAGTGCAGACCGTGACCGTCACGCCCGACGAGAACGGCATGCGGGTCGACCGGTTTCTGGAGGCGCGCTTCGCCGGCCTGTCGTTCAGCCACATCCAGCGCATCATCCGCAAAGGCCAGTTGCGGGTGAATGGCAAGCGGGTGGAGCCGAAGGACCGGCTGGAAGCCGGGCAGTCGGTCCGCATTCCGCCGCTGCGCCTCGATCCGGAAAAACCGCGCGGCGAGGAGACCGGGAGGGACGCCGAGACCCGGGCCTTCCTCCAATCCATCACGCTGTATGACGATGACGACGTCATGGTGCTGAACAAGCCGTTCGGGCTTGCGGTGCAGGGCGGGTCCGGC
>JAEZBA010000313.1 GCA_023430245.1 Pseudomonadota bacterium | reverse complement strand
GCATCGAACGATTCGCCGCAAGGCGATTCGGATTATGAGACGATACTCGCTGCGCTGACGGACAGCGCGCGCGGCCGGTCGTTCCTAGAGGAATTTCTCCGGCGCAACCGGAGCGCCGAGACCGCGTCGCTGCTGACGGCGATCCGGCGGATCGAGGGGCTTTTGACAAGCCGAGACATGGAACCGGAGCAGGCCGCAAACGACACAGCGATCGACGCCGTGATCAAATCAACGATCACAGCGGCGGTCGAACCGGAAGCCGTGGTCCCGGCGGCTGAAGCGGCAAGTCCCGAAATATCTCTCGCCTCGCAAAGCGAGGCCATGATCGTCGCACGTGACGGGTGTGATCCCGAACCCACGGCCGACACCGCGCCGGACGGGACCGTCACGGTCGAGATTGCGCAGATTGAAATCGCAGCGGCGGAGGTTGCGGAGATCGACAGCTTCGCGGTTGAAATTGCCGAATGTCAGGTCTCGGCGATCGAATTCCTTGGACCTCAGGCGAAAGACTCCCCGGTCGACCACGCGGCACCGATCCACCCTGCGGAACCGGTCCAGCCTGCGGCGCCGGCGGAACGCACCAAAACAGAACCGCGCGACCCGTTTGCCGATTTTTACGCGCTGTCCAGCGAGGAAAAGATCGCGCTGTTTACCTGACGCTAGCGCCCGGCCCTCACGCCGCGATGATGCGCGAAAACAGGTCCGGATCGACATTGCCGCCGGACAGGATCGAAACCACCACCTTGCCCTTCACGTCCGGCCGTCCGGCCAGCAGCGCCGCCAGTCCGATCGCGCCGCCCGGCTCGACCACGAGCTTCAGTTCGCGCCAGGCAAACGCCACCGCCGCCTCGACTTCGCTGTCGCTGGCGGTGACGCCCTTGCCGATCAGCCGTTGCGTGATCGGAAAGGTCAGTTCGCCCGGCGTATTGCTCATCAGCGCATCGCAGATGGTCCCGCTCAGTCGCGCATTGCGCTCGCGATGCCCACTCGCGAACGAACGCGCCATGTCGTCGAAGCCGTCCGGCTCGGCGGTATAGAAATCGGAATCCGGCACCATGGTCTTGATCGCCAGCGAAATGCCGGCGGCCAGTCCGCCGCCGGAGCAGCCGACCACCACCACATCCGGCTTGAGGCCGAGCGCATCGAGGTCCTGCACGATCTCGCGCCCGACTGTGCCCTGCCCGGCGATCACCATCGGGTCGTCGAATGGCGGCACGATGATGGCGCCGCGGCTGTCGGCGATCTTCTGCGCGATCGCCGCGCGATCCTCACTGTTGCGGTCATACAGCACGACCTCGGCGCCAAGCGCCGCGGTTCGCTCACGCTTCGGCTTCGGCGCATCGGACGGCATTACGATCACCGCCGGCATGCCGAGCAGCTTGGCCGCCGCCGCCACCCCCTGCGCGTGATTGCCGGAGGAATAAGCCACGACGCCGGCGCTGCGGCCTTCGGACGGGATGCTCGCGCAGCGATTATAGGCGCCCCGAAACTTGAACGAGCCCATGCGCTGCAGAATTTCGGCCTTGAGATAGACGCTGGCGCCGACGCGCTCGTCGAGCAGCGGCGAGCGGATCAGCGGGGTGCGAACCGCCACGCCCAAAATCCGGCCCGCGGCGCTCTCGATATCGGCGGCAGTGATGGCGTCCATCACCTCAAGGTAGCGCGGGCGGCGGGCAATTCAATCGTCCTCCTGCGCATCCCACAGCGCTTCCAGCCGCCGGCGGAACCCTTTCGGCGGTTCCGCGAACAGCCGGGTCGCGAGCCGGCGTGCGGCCTGCACATGCTCGGCCTGCCGGTGTGCGATGATGGGAGTCAGTTTCGACCGCCAATGCGCCAGCGGCTGATGCGGCGCCGCCTTGGCGGTGAGCATTTCGAGGTCCTGATACTTGCCGAGCCGTGTCCGCAACCGCTGCGCTTCGTCCACCCACAGGCGGGCGAAACGCGGCCAGACCGGCTCGATCAGTTCCATCTGATAGCGGTGCTCGACCACCCGGCGGCGCAGGTCGTGCAGATCCTCTCCCTCGGCTTCGCTCCAGTTTCGCGGAAAGGTCCGGCGTGCCCGCCGATAGGTGATGGTGAGCATGTCGGCAAGATCGGCGAAGGTGAGCGCGTCAAGATTCCAGTGCGACACCTGCCACGATGCGGCGGTGAGATAATCCGACAGGTTTTTCTGGATGTCTTCGGTCCAGATGTTGCGCTCGTTCTCCGCGCGCAAGGCTTCGAGCCGGCCGCGAATGGTGACGCACGATCGTGCCGGCAGCGCGATCGGCAATTCAGCGCTGGCTTCGATCGCATCATTCAAGGCATCGATCGCCGATTGGGCGTCGCGCGCCACCGTCAGGCGGCGGGCCAGATCGCGTGCCTGGAACCGCAGAGCCTGCCCGGATTCGCCGAGATGCGGCGCCATCATCCGCAGCAGCGCGCGCCAGCGCTTCAGGGCACGCCGGATGTCATGCACCTTGGTGGTGGGGTCGCGGTCCGGATCGGTCAGGATCGCCTGCGCCTGCGCAACGGCGCCGGCGGCGATATCGCGCAAGGCGCCGCCGACCGGGTCACCGGGGCTCAAGGCGGACCGAACATTCATCAGGGAATCACTCTCGCGGGAACTTGAGTCGGCGATCGGCCGGGCCTCCGGCTTGGCGACTGGCTGGAAACCTGGTCCGCCATCTTAGCCGAGTTCCAGCCGTCAGGCCGCCCGAATCTCGGCGAGTTCGGGAATATCGACCGACGGCGTCTCCTCGGTCCAGTGGATAATCTCCAGCCGTCCGTCATGGTGCTCCGCAACCGCGGTGCAGCTTTCCACCCAGTCGCCGCAATTGACGTAGCGGATGCCGAAATTGTCGTGGATGACGGCGTGATGGATGTGGCCGCACACCACCCCCTGCGCATCATGCTTCTTGGCGTCGGCCGCAAGCGCCCGCTCATATTCGCCGATATACGAAACCGCGTTCTTGACCTTCAGCTTTGCCCATTGCGACAGCGACCAATAGCCGAGGCCGAGCGCGCGCCGGATTTCGTTCAGTATCCGGTTGAGCGTGAGCGCAAAATCATAGGCCTTGTCGCCCAGCAG
>JAEZBA010000291.1 GCA_023430245.1 Pseudomonadota bacterium | reverse complement strand
GCCCTCCTCCACGATCTTTCCGGTTTGCATCACGATCACCCGGTCGCAGAGCAGCCGCACCACATTGAGATCGTGCGACACGAACAGATAGCTCATGCCGAGCTTGTGCTTGAGATCCTCCAGAAGGTTGAGCACCACCGCCTGCACCGACACGTCAAGCGCCGCGGTCGGCTCGTCGAGGATCACCAGCTCGGGGTTGAGCGCAATCGCGCGGGCGATGCCGACGCGCGCCTTCTGGCCGCCGGACAATTGGTGTGGAAAGCGGTCGAGCAATTCGACCGGGAGACCGACATTGCGCGCCAGTTCCTCGCAGCGCGCGCGCACCGCATCGCTCCCCCGAATGTCGCTCATGCGCAGGATCGGGTCGGCAATCGCGCGCGCCGCCGTAAACCGCGGATTGAGCGACTCGGTCGGGTCCTGGAACACCATCTGGATCCGCCGGCGCATCGGCGACCTGGCGAATTCCTTGGCCGGAATTGAGCCGATATCCGCCCCGTCGAACGTGACCATGCCGGATGTCGGATCGAGCAGCCGCATCACCATCATCGAGGTGGTGGACTTGCCACAGCCGGATTCGCCGACCAGGCCTACGCTCTCGCCGCGCCTGATCGTGAACGAGTTGCCGTCGACCGCCTTGAAGGTGTCGGCCTGTGGCAATTGATCCTTCTTGCGAAAGAAGCGCGCCAGAGATCCCCCCGCACCCTGGACCGGATATTCCTTCACCAGATTGGACACAACCAGCAACGGCGAGCTGTCGGCGAGTTCGGCCTCAGCCGCCGGCGTCGGCGGCGGGAATGGCTCGGCAGCCAGATCCTCAGGCAACAGATCGCGCAAGGACACGCCGAGCCGCGGCGTCGCCCGCATCAGCTTGCGGGTATAGGGATGCTGGGGATTCTTGAAGATGTTGGCGGACAAGGCGGTCTCCACAACCTTGCCCTTTTCCATCACCACGACCTTGTCGCAATAGGCCGCGGCCAGGCCGAGATCGTGCGTGATCAGGATGGTCGACATGCCGCGTTCGCGGGTCAGTTCGACCACGAGATCCATCACCGCTTTCTGGGTGGTTACGTCGAGGCCGGTGGTCGGCTCGTCGGCGATCAGCAATTGCGGCTGACAGGCCAGCGCCAGCGCGATCACCACGCGCTGGCACATGCCGCCCGACAATTCAAACGGATAGGCGTGAAAGCGCTCCTCGGGCCGGGCGATCCGAACGCGCCTCAGTGCCTCGATCGCTTTCTCCTTCACGTCGGAGGGCTGCGCCTGCACATGCTGCAGCAGCACATCGCCGATCTGATCGCCGACCTTGCGGATCGGGTTCAGCGCCGTACGCGGGCTCTGGAAGATCATCGACATTTCGCGGCCGCGCAGGTCGCGCATCTCGCTTTCCGGCGCATCGCGTACGTCGATGCCGGAGAAGGTGATCGAACCGTCGGCGATCTTGCCGGCGCGGTCGAGAATGCGCATGACTGCGTACGAGGTCACCGACTTGCCGGAGCCGGATTCGCCGACGATGCCCACGGTCTCGCCCTTGGCCACCGACACATTGACATGCTGCACCGCCTGCACGACGCCGCGGCGGGTCATGAATTCGACGGTCAGATCGCGAACGTCGAGGAGCGTTGCTGCGGTCATCGGCGTGCTCCTCAGGTGCGGCGTTGCGGATCGACGATGTCGCGCAGACCGTCGCCCAGGAGGTTGAAGCAGAACACCGCCAACATCAGCGCGGCGCCGGGGAAGAAGGCGATCCACCATTCGCCCGAAACGATAAAGGCGGCGCCCTCGGCGACCATGATGCCCCATTCCGGGGTCGGCGGCCGCACGCCAAGCCCGATGAACGAGAGGCCCGCCGCATTGAGGATGGCGTAGCCCATGGTGAGCGACATCTGCACCACCATGATCGGCATGATGTTGGGCAGGATCTGGGTGAGCAGGATGCGAAACTCGCCGTTGCCGGACAGCCGCGCCGCCTGCACGAAGCCGGCCTCGCGCCGGACATTGGCTTCGGCACGCGCGACGCGGGCATAGAGCGGGAAATTGATGATCGCGGTGGCGATCACGATGTTGGTCACTGTGTTGCCGAGAGCGGCGACGATACCCATGGCGAGCACGAATAGCGGAAACGCCATGATGGTGTCGGCGATGCGGCCGACGACGCGGTCGGTCCAGCCGCCGAAGAAACCGGCGGCGGTGCCGGACAAGCCGCCCAGCGCGAACACCAGCGCCACCGACGCCACCGCAATGAACATGTCGAGCCGCGCCGCGACGATCACCCTGCTGAGGATATCGCGGCCGAGCTGGTCGGTGCCGAACCAGTGCTTCGCTGACGGCGCCTGCAGGGCCGACATGGTGTTGCTGGCGAGCGGGTCGTAAGGCGCGATCCACGGCCCGAAAATCGCGCAGGCCGAAATCAGCACGAACAGGCCGAAAGCCAAACCGGTTACCGGATTTTCGGAGATCACGTAGCGGGCATGTGCGAGCATCGAGGTTTGCTTCGGCGGCAGCGGCGCCGCCGCAACAATCGGCGCACTGCCCGCAGCCGCAGTGACGGCTGCCGTTGCGACCAGTTCGTCGGTCGCGGCGATATGGGCGGAGTCGAGGTCGGGACGCTGATTCATCCTTCAAGCCTCACGCGCGGATCGATGACGCCGTAGAGCAGGTCGATCATCAGGTTGAGCAGGACGTACATGATCGCCATCACCAGCACGAAGCCCTGCACCGGCGCGAAATCCGATGCGATCAGCGCCTCGATGGCGTAGGAACCGATGCCCGGCCAGGCGAACACCTTCTCTACCAGCACATTGGCGCCGAGCAGGAAGGAGAACACCATGCCCAGCGTGGTGATGACCGGCAGCATGGCGTTGCGGAACGCATAGGTGACGATCACCGTTCGCGGCGTCAGGCCGTTGGCGCGCGCGGTGCGTATGAAATCCGACGACAGCACCGCCAGCATCGAGGCCCGCGTCATGCGCGTGATCGGCGCCAGCGAGAAGATCGCAAGCGTCGCCGCCGGCAGGATCAGTTGCGAGAGCGAGGCCACGAAGACTTCGAAGTCCCGCGCGATCAGGCTGTCGATCGTATAGAAGCCGGTGATGTGCGGCGGCGCCGAGTAGAAGATCCCCAGCCGCCCCAGCGGCGCCGGCGACCAGCCGAGCAGATAATAGAACACATAGACCAGGATCAGCCCGGTGAAGAAAACCGGAAGCGAGACGCCCGCGGTTGCGACCATGCGGCAGGCATGGTCAATCCAGGAGCCCTGCTTGACCGCCGCGGCGATACCGAGCGGCACCGCGATGAGCATCGAAATAATGAGACCGATCAGCGTCAGCTCCGCCGACGCCGGCAGGCGCGCGGTGATATCGGCGGCAACAGATTGGCCCGTTGTCAGCGACACGCCGAAATTGCCGGTGGCGAGATCCTGAATGTACCGCAAGAATTGTTCGGGCAAGGACCGGTCGAGACCGAGCGACTTGCGGATTTCCTCGATCGCCTGCGGGGTCGCGGCCGGACCCGCGAAGTAGGCGGCGGGGTCGCCCGGCAATACGCGCGTCAGGAGAAAGGTGACTATGATCACGCCGATCAGGCTCGGGATCGCAATCGATAATCGGCTGCCTATCTGCCGCAGCATCCTGCCCGCCCCTCTGTGACCGCTGCCGGGCCTCTTCGCGAGGCCGCAACACCAAACCGCACTGAAGTTGTAGAAAGCTCGTTCGCTGTCCGGTTGCGGGCCTGCACAGGCTGGCCCGCAAGACAGATCGATTACGCCTTTGCCAGCGTCCGGTAATCGAGCTGGCGATGGAACCAGTAGCGATAGCCGGTGACGTTCTTCTGCATGGCCACGCTGAGCGAAGGCTGGAACAGCGGGATGCGGGGGATATCGGTGAAGGACTTTTCGACAAAGCCTTTCACGTTGGTGTCGTACGCCGCCTTATCGCCCTCGGCCGCCGCCTTGCGCGCAGCGTCGATGAAGGCGTCCATCTCCTTGTTCTGATAGCTCATCGTGTTGAACAGCGCGTTCTGGCCGTGATAGCACCAGAAGAAGAAATACTCAGGGTAATCGAGCCAGCCCGAGAAGAAGTTGATGATCAGCGGCATCTCCTTCTTCGTCATTTCGGAGCGCCAGTTCGCGCCGGGGATCTTGTTGATCGTTGTCTTGATGCCGATCTGGCCGAGGCTTTCCTGGATCAGAATCGCGGTCGGCTCGTTGACCGCGCCGAACCCGAGGTCGAAGGACAGCGTGGTCTCGAAGCCGTTGGGGTAACCGGCTTCGGCTAGAAGCTGCTTCGCCTTGGCGAGGTCGGTGTTGTAATGGTGCGGCTGCGGCCAGGCGACCTGCAGCGGCGCGTCGGGCTTGGCGCCGTACATCGGCGTGGCAAGACCGAACATCACCGCGTCCATGATCTTCTGGTAGGGCACGGCATAGGCGACAGCCTGGCGCACCTTCACATTGTCGAACGGCGCCTTTTTGACGTTCATGCCGAGATAGCCGATGCCGTTGCCGATCGGATTGGTCACGACATTGATCTTGCCGGCCTGCTTCAGCTCGACGAAGTCCTTGTTCGGCAGATCGAAGGAGATATCCGCGTCGCCGCGCTCGACCAGGGCGCGGCGGTTGCCGGCCGACGGTACCTGCCGCCATACGATGCGGCGGATTGCGGGAAGCGGGCCGCTCTTCCAGTCGTCGTTGCGCTCGAACACCACTTCACTGCCGGGCGTCCAGCTTGCGACCTTGTAGGCGCCGCCACCCGCGATCTTGCCCTTGGTATATTCCATCGCCCATGGGTCTTTTTCGGTGGCGTTCTTCTTCAGCAGCTCGGAGTGATAGACCGCAGGCACCACCACCGCGAGATCGGGCATGGTGAGATTGTCCTTGCGGATGAAGTCGACGCGGAAGGTATGATCGTCGACGGCGACGAACTGCTCCGGCTTCTCAAGCGAGCCGGCCTTCATCTGGAAAGTCGGGAAGCCGCCGACCGAGACCGCGCGGTCGAACGACCATTTGACGTCCTTCGCGGTGATCGGCGTGCCGTCGTGGAATTTGGCGTCCTTGCGCAGCTTGAAGGTGGCCGAAGTGTCGGTGACGTTCCACTCCTCTGCCAGTTCGGGCGTAAACTTGTCGCGGTCGTACGACGACGAGCCGTCCGGCAAAGTCTTCGCGCCATGTGACATCAGGCGGTCGTAGCAATTCCAGGACACTTCATAGCCGGGCCGGTTGGTGCCGACGCCGTGGATGTCGAAATTGTTCGGTCCGTATTCGGTGACGACAAGCGCCGTCTCTTTGCGCGCCTGCGCTTCCGCGGATGTCGAGAAAATGGCAGGCGCGGCGACGGCGGACGTCGCGGCAATGGCGGTCGTGGACTTCAAAAATTCACGGCGATTCATGTAGTGCCTCCGGGGTGCCTTTTTGGTTTGACCTCGGAACCACCTCCGCAAAGCTTGTGCCAGCTTGGCACCGGCCCTGCCGGAATCTGACAAGACTTTGAGTCCGCGACGATATTTAAGCTTTTCCTGACATCGGGGCGGCGCGGCCAGCCGACGTTTCGCTCTGGCAATTGCATACAATAGAGGTATTTGCGCATAATTTTTATGCATCAATGAGAGGACCGCAATCTCAAGGCGCATTTTGTTATTTTCGCAATCGCATGGTGACGAGTGAGCTTGGTCGTACGCTTGCCGGATCGAAGCCCGATCGGCGATAAGTCGCGCCCTTCGGTCGATCGCCCGCAGGCTCGCCGAACTCTCCTCCCCTCGCCTGCGCCGAGCACCCCGTGAAGAAAATCGGCTTTCTGTCATTCGGGCATTGGACCCCCTCGTCCCAGTCCCAGACCCGCTCCGCATCCGATGCGCTGCTGCAATCAATAGATCTCGCGGTTGCCGCCGAAGAGCTTGGCGCCGACGGCGCCTATTTCCGCGTGCATCACTTCGCGCGCCAGCTGGCCTCACCCTTCCCGCTGCTGGCTGCGGTCGGCGCCAGGACCAGCCGGATCGAGATCGGCACCGCCGTCATCGACATGCGTTACGAGAACCCGCTCTATATGGCGGAGGATGCCGGCGCCGCCGACCTCATCGCCGGCGGCCGGCTGCAACTCCGGGTCAGCCGCGGCTCGCCCGAGCAGGTCATCGATGGCTGGCGCTATTTCGGATACCAGCCGCCCGAAGGTCAGACCGACGCCGATATGGGCCGCCGCCATGCCGAGGTCTTCCTCGACGTGCTGCGCGGCCAGGGCTTTGCGCAGCCCAATCCGCGACCGATGTTTCCGAACCCGCCCGGCCTGCTGCGGCTCGAACCGCATTCGGAAGGCCTGCGCGATCGCATCTGGTGGGGCGCGGCGTCCAACGCCACCGCAATCTGGGCGGCGAAGCTCGGCATGAACCTTCAGAGTTCGACGCTGAAGAATGACGAGACCGGCAAGCCGTTCCATATCCAGCAGGCCGAACAGATCCGCGCCTATCGCGAGGCGTGGAAGGAGGCTGGACATACGCGCGAACCGCGCGTGTCGGTCAGCCGCAGCATCTTCGCGCTGGTGGACGATCGCGACCGCGCCTATTTCGGCCGCGAAGGCGAAGGCCAGGATCAGATCGGATTCATCGATGCGAATACACGCGCCATCTTCGGACGCAGCTATGCGGCGGAGCCGGACATGCTGGTCAAACAACTCGCCGAAGACGAGGCCATCGCCGAAGCCGACACGCTGCTGCTCACCGTGCCCAACCAGCTCGGCGTCGACTACAACGCGCATGTGATCGAGGCGATCCTGAAGCTGGTGGCGCCGTCGCTCGGCTGGCGCTGACGCGATGAGAGCCTTTTCGAGCGAAGTGGGTACCGGTTCGCGTTAAGACAACGCGTCAACCGAGAACCTGGAGGCTTTTCGCGATTCGAACAAAAGCGAAAAGACTCCGGGCGTCAGCGCATCATACTCGGCAACCATAGCGAGATCGCCGGGAACGCGATCAGGAGGCCGAGCCGGATCACGTCGGCCACCACGAATGGCAAGACGCCGCGGAACAGCGTCGTGGTCGGGACGTTCGGCAGGAGCGCGTTCAGCACGAAAAGGTTCATGCCGACCGGCGGGCTGATCAGGCCGATCTCCACGACCACCACGATCAGAATGCCGAACCAGATCGGGTCGAAGCCCAGATGCACGACGAGCGGGAAGAACACCGGCACCGTCAGAAGAATCATCGACAGCTCTTCCATCGCGGTCCCGAGAAGGACGTAAATGATGCAGATCGCGGTAATGACCATGATCGGCGAGAGGTTGAGCGTGGTGACGAGGTTCTTCAGATCGTGCGGCATCGTCGTGTAGTTGATGAACTCGGCGAACATCAGCGCGCCGATCAGAATCCCGAACAGCATCGCCGTGGTGCGCCCGGACTCGATCAGCGCGTCCAGCAGCGTGCGCCACGACAGGGCGCGCCGCATTAGCGCAATGACGAAGGCACCGAAGGCGCCGATGCCGGCGCCCTCCGTCGCCGTGAAGACGCCGCCATAGATGCCGCCCATAACGACGACGAACAGAAGCGCCACCGCCCATACGCCCTCGGCCGCGCGCATCCGCTCGCGCCAGGTGGCGCGCGTGCCGCGCGGACCTGAATCGGGGTCCATCCAGACGGTCCATTGCACCGCAAGGCAGAGCAGGAAGGCGGCCAGCACGCCGGGCAGGAAGCCTGCGGCGAACATCTTGCCGATATTGGTCTCGGTCATCACGCCGTAGATGACCATCAGGGTCGAGGGCGGAATAAGAATGCCGAGGGTGCCGCCGGCCGCGATCACGCCGGTGGAGAGGCGGTCGTTATAGCCGAGCGCGCGCATCGACGGGTAGGCGACCTTGGACATGGTCGCGGCGGTCGCGATCGAGGAGCCGCAGATGCCGCCGAAGCCGGCGCAGGCGACCACGGTCGCCATAGCAAGGCCGCCGCGCAGATGGCCGACGAAAGCATTGGCCGCGCGAAACAGCTCCTGCGACATGCCGGCCCGCGTGACGAAATTGCCCATCAGGATGAAGAGCGGAATCACCGAGAGCGTGTAATTGCGCCCGGTTTCGTAGACCTTGGTCTCGACCATCGCCATGGCGGGCGCGAAATTCCAGTCGCGCATATAGGCGACGCCGAGAAAGCCGACGAATCCCATGGAGATCGCAATCGGGATGCGCAGCAGCGCCAGCACCAGCATGATGCCGAGACCGACCAGGGCTTCCGTCATGCGGTGTTCGCCTTATTGGGGTCGAATGTCGTGTGCCCTTCGGCGGCCGGCCAGAATGCCTTGATCAGATGCACGATGCCCGTGACCCCGACCATGATCGCCATGAAATACACGAAGGGGCTGACCAGAATCCGCAGGACTTCGGTCGTATCGCCATATTCGGCGATCTTGTCGGCGCGCAGCCAGACCCGGTAGGCGATCCCGACGATGATGATTCCGCAGAAGATATCGACCAACCGCCGCAGCAGCCGTCGCGCGCCCGGTTTGAGCGCGGCGTCGACGAAATCCATCGTGACGTGCTCGTCCGCCCGCGACACCAATGGGAGCCCGGCGAAGATCAGCGTCAGCAACAGAAGTTCGGTAATCTCGAATCCACCGCGCAGCGGCCAGTTGAAGATGTAACGGCCGACCACGTCGACCGTCGTAACCATCATCAGGCAGAACAATAACAGCGCGGCGGCGGCGCCCAGCGTACGATCGAGCCAGACGCCGCCGTCGGAAGCTTTTGCGCTCACACTTTTGCGCTCACTTGTTTGCGCTTGCCCTGGCCATTACTGACCGGCGGCGACGCGCTTCAGTTCCTCGTGGAATTCGGCATAGACCTTGTCGGCATCCACGCCCTTGGCGGAGGCGGCCTTCTTCCAGTTGGCGATGATGTCCTTCGCCCGGTCCTGCACGCCCTTGATCAGTTCAGGCGATGCTTCGGTGATCTGGATATTGGCCTTCTTCATCACCTCGAGAGCGGCGCGGTCGGTATTGTCCCAGGCCTTGCCGGCGAGCCGGGCCAGTGCTTCACCCGAAACCTTTTCGATCGCCTCCTGGTCTTGCTTGCTCAGCTTGTTCCAGGCTGCCTCGTTCATGAAGAAGCCGAAGGCCGAACCGTAGAAGCCGCCGGGGAACAGCGTCGCATGTTTGACGACGGTGTCGAGCTTGAACGAGATGATCGACTCCAGCGGAAAGAAGGTGCCGTCGGCGACACCGGAACTCAGCAATTCGTAGGACTCAGGGGCCGGCTTGACGAATGCGGACGCACCGAGCGCGCGCGCCATCTGTTCGGAAATGCCGCCGCCGGAGCGGATCTTCATGCCGGACAGATCCTCGACCTTGGTGATCGGCCGCTTGGTGTTGAACATCTGGCCGGGACCGTGGGTGAAGACGCCGAGCAGCTTCACGCCCTTGTACTCGCCGATCGGCTGGAAATATTTCCAGTGGATGCGCGAGAAGGCGACCGAGTTGATTTCGGCGGTGGCGCCGCTGCCCGGCAGTTCCGGCAGGAGCGGCAGCACATGGCGCGCCGGCGTGTAGCTCGCCGTCACGTAGGAGACGTCGACCAGGCCGTCGCGCACCGCGTCGAAGGTGCCGGCCGGGGCGGACGGATGCTTCGCCAGCATATTGAATTTGACGCGGCCGTTGGTGGCCTTCTCGACATTCTGCGCCCAGCCCGCGAGCACGTCCTTGGTCAAGAGATGCTGGGGTGATACCCAGCTCGACATCGTCAAGGTTGTTTGTGCATGGGCAGCCGGCGCCCAGCCCACCATCGTTGCAAGTGCGAGCGCGGCGCCGCCGCAAACGGCAGCCCTCGTAAAGCGAGACATAACAATCCTCCCAGATTTCTTTCTTATGAACCCGGATCGGGCCATCAAGCTGACGGCCCGTCAAGTTCAATTTGTCAGTTCTGAGGGTCGCCGGCGGGATAAATTGACGCCACCGGAGAACGGCCGTGGCCGATCCGCAAAAATTCAACTTGCGGCAGCGTTGTCGATCAATCCCACAATCCGGGCTGCCCTGCCGATGGCGGCGACCGCCTCGTCGATATCGGCCGCATTGTGGGCAGCGGACGGCTGCGCCCGCAACCTCGCTTCGCCGCGCGGCACAATCGGAAAGCAGATCGCGCCGATATAAACGCCCTCCCGCAACAACACGCGGCTGAATTCGCGCGCCTTGTCCTCGTCGCCCACCAGGATCGGGGTGATCGGGTGATCGTGACCGAGAATGCGCAGGCCCAGCGCCGTCAACCCGGCGCGAAGCCGCGCGGTATTGGCGGCGAGACGACCGACGAGATCGTTATCGCCCATAACCCGTTCGATGGCGGCCAGCGCGCCCGCCGCCGTAGCCGGGGTGATCGCGGTCGTGAACATGTAGAAGCGTCCGTCGTCATGCAGTCTGCGAACGAGATCGGCGCGCCCCGCCACGTATCCGCCGGCAAAACCGCCGAACGCCTTGGATAGCGTCCCGGTATAGAGATCGATATCGCCGACGCAGCCCTGCGCCGCCGCAGTGCCGCGCCCGCCGGGACCGGTCACACCGGCGGCATGGCTCTCGTCCACCACCAGCGTTGCGCCGTGGCGCCGGCAGATCGCGATCATCGCCGGCAGATCGGCCGCATCGCCTTCCATGCTGAAAATGCCGTCGGTGATCACGAGCTTCGCGCCGTCATGCGGCTGTGCCAGCAACCGCTCCAGATGATCGAGATCGCGATTATTGTAGATATGCGTGTCGGCCGCGCTCAACCGGCAGCCGTCGATGATGCTGGCGTGGTTGAGCCGGTCGCTGAAAATCCGGTCGCCCTTCCCGACCAGGGTGCAGGCGACGGCGACATTGGCCGAGGTGCAGGAGTTAAACAGAAGCGCAGAATCGGCGCCATGGAATACAGCGAGCGTGTCGCACAATTGCTCGTGCAGCGGGGTCGTCGCCAGCGGCGGATTGAGTGTCGAACCGCTGCCATATTGACGGGCCGCCGCGCAGGAGCGCTCGATCACCTCGGCATCGCCGGCAAGGCCAAGATAATTGTTGGCGGTCAGGAGAATGACGGTCCGGCCGTCGAGCTCGGTGCGGGCGCCGACGCGTCCACCGATGACCGGCTTGACCGCCCGCGCATCAGAACTGCCTTTTGAAGTCACCAATCCGCCTTTGATCTGCAATCGCCCGCGACCGGCTGAAGCCGGTTTGCGCATACCATACCGTATTTGCAGCCCGCAAATATTGCCCGGACAAGCGAATCCCGGTTAGTCGCGCATTCCGCAGGCGCGCCTGTCCAGTTCGGAGGGGGCATGAGAACCTGCAACATCCCCTGCCGTTCCCGCGATGTCGATGCCGTGACCATTTGCCGCCGCTGGCGATGACACAAAAAGCCGGGTCGTGCGTTGCGATGGACTGCATTGCGATGGACTTCGTTGCGGTGGACTTGGCCCACCCCTTCCCGCCACCGCATGCTTATTCAAACCGGAGCGATTCATGACCGCGGCGTGGGTACCCTATTGCGGCGCTGCGCCGCTGCCGTCTGAATGGCTCACCCGCTGGAATTGGGATCCGGTGCTGCTGGTGACAATGGCGGCGCTGGCGCTGTGCCACGCAGGGATCTTGTGGCGGACCGGCGAGTTTCGCAGCCGGCTTTGGTGGTTTGCGAGCCTCTGGCTGCTCGCCTTTGCACTCTTCGTGTCGCCGCTCTGCGCGCTGTCCTCGGCGCTGTTCTCCGTCCGGGTGGTGCATCACGTGCTGCTGATTGCCATCGCCGCGCCCGTGGCCGTGCTGTCGCTGCCCCGCCGTTGGCGCACAGCCGCGGCGCAATCCGCTGGCGTACTTAGCGCGGTGTTTGCGCTGCATGTCGCCATCGTCTGGGTCTGGCATCTCCCGGCACCCTATGCATCGGCATTGTCGAGCGACCTGGTGTTCTGGATCATGCAGCTCAGCCTGCTGGGGTCCGCAATTTTGTTGTGGCGCCCGATCCTGTCACCGGCCGGAGCGACCGGCGCAGCGCTTGCGCTTACGCTCGGGACCGTCATGCAGATGGGTCTGCTCGGCGCCATGATTACCTTCGCGCGCAGCCCGCTCTACGTCCCGCATTTCGCGACCACCGAGCCGTTCGGCCTCGCTCCGCTCGCCGACCAGCAACTCGCCGGGCTGATCATGTGGGTGCCCGCGACGCTTCCCTACCTAGCGGTCGCTCTCGTCCTGATCGGGCGAAACCTCGCGCGCGCGACCAACGCCGACACTATCGCATGATCGCCTGGACCAAGGCCGTCCATATCGTGGCGCTCTGCATATGGTGCGCCGGGCTGCTGGTTCTGCCCGCAATCTATTTTCGGCGGCGCCATTTGCGGGGTCCGGAGCTTCACGACCTGCACCGGTTCGCGCGGGTGGTTTTCATCAACATCACCTCGCCCGCAGCCTTCGTCACGGTGATCGCGGGGACCGCGCTGATCTTCCTGCGCGACGTGTTCACCGTATGGATGGCGTTCAAGCTCGTGGCAGTCGGCGCGCTGGTGATCGTGCATCTCCGCATGGGCCATGTGATCCTGTCGCTTTACGATCCAGGCGGCAATTTTGCGCGGTGGCGTCAGGTGGCGGCGACCATCACCACGTTGTCGGCAATCACCGCGATCCTGTTCCTCGTTTTGGCAAAGCCGGTGATCGAACCCGGACTCGCTCCGGAGTGGGTGCGGCCCGGCGGCCTTCAGTCCTTGCTCGAAACCATAAGCCCGATCCCATGATCAAAGACCAGCTTGCCGCCGTGCCAGCCGGCGAGCGCCACGAACACACTGGCCAGAACCGACAGACCGAGACCGACCGGCAGGACCGCGCCTTCGGCATCGCCGATGCGCATGCCCCAGTTCAGCCCGGCAATCGACAGCATGGTCACTGCGATCACGGCGTGGGTCCAGCTCGCGGCGCGCTGCCGGATACCCGCGACCAGGAGCAATTCGGCGGTGCCCGCGATGCTGGCCAGAATGCCGAGCCAGAACGCAAAGCCGCTGGCCCAGAGCGCGGCCCGCGGCCAGAACGGATCGGCGGTCCACCAGTAAAATACGTCGCAGCCCAGCGTCGAGATCACCAGTGCGATGGGAAACGTCACCAGCATGGCGTGGATCGGGTGGCCGGCGACGGCCACCAGGGAACTGGTATCGCTTTTGGTGACTTCTTCGATGACCGGATTTGCCATGACGTTGCTCGATTGCTGAAGAGACCGCTAACCTGTCCGTCGCCGGTAACGCGCAGAGCCGCATTCCGGTTCGCGCGCGTCAATGTCGCATGCGCTGTGGCCCTCTGCCTGCCGGGTTGTCGCGGAGACCTGTCCACCCTCGACCCCGCCGGGCCGCACGCGGCATCCATCGCCACTCTGTGGTGGGTGATGTTCTACGGCGCGGTCATCCTGTTCGCGCTGGTCTGCGTGCTGCTGGCCTTTGCCTTCCTGCGCCCGGGGATCGGCCGCCGCACGCCGCCCGCCTTGTGGCTCATCGGCGGGGGCCTGGTCCTCCCTGCCGTCGTGCTGACGCCTTTGATGATCTACGCGCAGTGGACAGGCGAGCGGCTGTTGTTCCGACCGGCAGAGGGCGGCGTGACACAGATCGACGTGCTGGCGCGGCAGTGGGAATGGTCCTTCACCTATCGCAACGGCGACGGCTCGACCCGCCGATCGGTCAACGTCCTGCATATTCCGGCCGGGCAAAAGGTGCGGCTCAACATCACCAGCGCGGACGTGATCCACAGCTTTTGGGTGCCGCGGCTGGCCGGCAAGATCGACGCCATCCCCGGCCACAACACGGTGCTGCGACTGTCGGCGGACACGCCCGGGATGTATCGCGGGCTGTGCGCGGAATTCTGCGGCGTCGCGCATCTTGAAATGCAGATGACGGTGCAGGCGCATGGATCGCTTGCGGAATACGAGGCCGCCGTTGCCGCGCTGCCGGTTGCGTCATCGGACCGTAACGCAGGAGCGCGGCCGTGAGTAAACCTGCTATCGCGCAAGAACCGGCCATGGCGCAGGATCCGATCCGGCTTCACAAGGCACTCGATGCCGTGTGGCGGACGCCGCCCGGCATCGGACGGCTGTCAGCCGTGAACCACACCATCATCGGCCGCCGCTTCATCATCGCCGCTCTGGTCTTCTTCAGCATCGGCGGCGTTCTGGCGATGCTGATCCGGGCGCAGCTCGCAACACCGCGCAGCGCGTTCCTCGCGTCCGATACTTACAACCAGGTCTTCACCATGCACGGCACGGTGATGATGTTCCTGTTCGCCATTCCACTGTTCGAGGGACTGGCGATGTATCTCTTACCGAAGATGCTCGGCGCCCGCGACATGGCGTTTCCGCGGCTCAGCGCCTACGGCTTCTGGTGCTACGTATTCGGCGGCTCGATCCTGATCGCGGGGCTGGTGCTGGGCCTCGCACCGGACGGCGGCTGGTTCATGTACACACCGCTGTCGTCGCGCACCTACACGCCGGGGATCAACGCCGATATCTGGCTGATCGGCATCACCTTTGTCGAGATTTCGGCCTTGTCGGCGGCGGTCGAGATCATCGTCACGATCTTCAAGCTGCGGGCGCCGGGCATGTCGCTCGAGAAGATGCCGCTTTTTGCCTGGTACCTGCTGGTCACGGCATTCATGATGCTGCTCGGATTCCCGCCGCTGATCGTCGGTTCGGTGTTGCTGGAACTGGAGCGCGCATTCGATCTGCCGTTCTTCGATCCCAATCGCGGCGGCGATCCGCTGCTATGGCAGCACCTATTCTGGCTGTTCGGCCATCCCGAGGTCTACATCATCTTCCTGCCGGCAGCGGGTGCCGTCTCGACCATCCTTCCGGTTCTCGCCCGCCGCGAGATCATTGGCTACACGTGGATCGTCGTCAGCATCGTGGCGCTGGCCTTCCTCAGCTTCGGATTGTGGGTCCACCACATGTTCACGGTGGGCATTCCGCATTTGGCGCTGGCTTTCTTCTCGTCGGCCAGCACCGCCGTCGCGGTTCCGACCGCGGTGCAGATTTTAGCCTGGATCGGCACGCTGCTCGCTGGGCGCCCGCAGCTGAAGCTGCCGATGCTTTATCTGCTCGGATTTTTCTCCGTCTTCGTCATGGGCGGACTGACCGGCGTCATGCTCGCGGTGGTGCCGTTCAACTCGCAGGTCCATGACACCCATTTCGTGGTGGCGCATCTGCATTATGTGTTGGTCGGCGGCTTCATCTTCCCGATGCTCGCGGCGGCGCATTACTGGCTCCCGCATTTCACTGGCCGCGCCCCGCGCCTGAGCCTCGGCGTCACCGCCTTCTGGCTGATCTTCATCGGCTTCAATCTGACATTCCTGATCATGCACCTGACCGGCCTGATGGGCATGCCGCGGCGCATTTATACTTACGGTGCCAATGACGGGTGGGAGTGGCTCAATCTCGTGTCGTCGATCGGCTCATTCCTGATGGCGATCGGCTTTGCCCTGTTTCTCGTCGACGTGGTGCTTCAATGCCTCTCCGGCAAACGTGCGAAGCGCAACCCGTGGGGCGCCGGCACACTGGAATGGACCACGGCAACGCCGCCACCGACCTACAATTTTGCCTCGCTGCCCGCAGTAACGGACCGCTCGCCATTAAAAGCCCAGCCCGATCTGGCAACGCAGTTGGCGCGGGGCGCAGGCTATCTCGGCTTCGTCCGCGAGGGCCGGCTCGAGACGCTCGGCGTCGACCTCATGTCGGGCCGGCTTGAGCAGATCATCCGGCTGCCGAACTCGACATTCCTGCCGCTGATCAGCGCGCTTGCAACCGGGGTATTCTTCGTCTCGGTTTTGCTGAAGTTCTATCTGCTCTCGCTCGTTGGGGTCGGCGCGGCGATTGTCACGTTTCTCCTGTGGACCCGCACCTCGGGCGATACCGCCGACCGCGGGCCGGTGCCGGCCGGGCGCGGAGAACAGGCAATTTTCTCGACCGAGTCGCGGGAGGCGCCATCAGCCTGGGCGATCAGTCTGGCGCTTGCGGCAGATGCAGCGGCCTACGCTTCGCTTGCCTTTGGTCTTGTGTTTCTCTGGGTGGTTGCGCCCAACTGGCCTCCGCCCAGCATCCCGCGGCTGGAAATGATAACGTCAGCCTGCATTGTGTCGGGGCTGGTCGCGGCGGCGTTTGCCGGATGGCGCGCAAGTCAGCCGCAGGTTCTCGCCAGCATATCGCGACGTGAAGTGTATCTCGCCGTGGCTGCTATCGGACAAGCGGTTGCGTTCGGCGCCTTGCTGGTCGCGATGCTGTCGATACCCGAGGTCACGCGGCATGCCTTCGCAGCCACGACGCTGGCACTGCTCGCCTATGTGGCGCTGCATGCCGGGGTCGGGATCGTGTTCGCGCTGTACGGGGTCTGGCGCAGCCGCACCGGCTATGTTTCCCCTGCCCGCGCACTCGATGTCAGGATTGCCATGCCCTGGCACGGTTATACGGCGGTGACCGGTATTGCCACCGTCGCGTTGCTGCTGGCGCTTCCCTGGGCAATGTCGCCATGAGGAGCCGCATCCCTCCGCTAGTCCTGATGGCCACAGGCTTCGCAATCTGGGCGTCGGCGTTCGTGCTGCTGTATTCCGCCGCATCGCTCGGTTGCGAGCTGGGCTGGAATCAAATTCGCGTCGGCCCCATCAGCCTGCTGCGAACGATCCTGGCCGGCCTCTGGCTGATCCACATGGCGGCGCTGGCATGGCTGTTTGTCTACTGCGCGCGGGCGGCGCGCAACGGCCAAACCGACCGCTTCGTTCACCGCGCAGCGATGTATCTGACCGTCGCCGCGATCGCATCGACGGTCTGGATCGGTCTCGCACTTGGCGTGCCGTCCGAGTGCACGTAGCGCCGCCGGAAAAGGTTTGAGACTAGCGCGCGACCACGCGCCGGGGGCGCTTTGTTTCAACCACGACAACCCGCTGCGCCGTGGCCGGTCCGGTAAATACGACCGACTTGCTGCTGTCCTTGCGTGGGGGTGCCAGCTTCAGCAACTCCGCTCGGACTTGATCCGCAGGCATCCCGATCAGCGAGGCCGCAATCTCGACCTGATGGTCGATATCGTCCGACAAATCCCGGGCCGCTGCGATCGCCTCCATCAGGGTCGGATCCTCCTGCCGGACACGACGGGGTCCATACTTGGTTTTCCAAGCTTTCGTGTTGTTTTTGCTCATAAAACGGCCTCAGCGACTCCATGATTCCGGGGAATCCCTAGCGCATATGCTGCATTGCAGCAAGAACATGCTGGTAACAATAAAGTACCATCTGTAAAGTACCATCTGTGCCGCACGGCGAAGTCCGCTTGCCGGGACATCCGTACGGCGCGCGGTCCGCTCCCATTGCTAGCTCTCGTACCGGGTGTTGCCACGCCGGGCGGTATCGAGCGGCAATTCCATGAACACAGGCTGGTGCGCGCGCTGTGAGCAGGCTTGCCGCGGACACAGATGGCAATTGATCCCGATCTTGCGAAAGATGCGCTGATCGCTGAGGTTGAACGAGGCCGCGTAGCGCAGCCTGCTGGCGTGCTGCAGCTCGCAGCCCAACGCCACCGAGAGACGATGATCCTGGGTCTCGAGATTGACGGCGGGACGGTCGGCGGTGCGGCTGATGGTGAAGAACCGCTCGCCATCCGGAAGCTCCACGAATTGCGGGAGAATGACCCCCGGCGTGCGAAACGCCATATGGATGTTCCACACCGGACAGGAGCCGCCATATTCGGCCAGGTGAAACGATGTCGAATTGAAGCGCTTGGTGACGTTGCCGGCCTTGTCGACCCGCAGGAAGAAGAACGGCACCCCCTGCGCGCCCGGCCGCTGCATCGTGGTCAGCCGGTGGCAGGCCTGCTCGTAAGACACCGCGAACCGCGCCGAGATCCGGTCGATGTCATACGCGGTGCCTTCCGCCGTTCGCAGGAATGTCTCGTAGGGCATCAGGAAGGCTGCCGCGAAGTAGTTCGCTAGCTCGACATGACAGCGCGCGAGGCTTGTCTTGTTGGTGATGCCGCTCGCGGCGGTCAGCGCCGTCAACTGGTCCTCCAGCTCCACGAGACAGAGGACATGCGCGAGCTGGAACACCTGATTGCAATGATCGAGCGCTTCCGAGAGGTGAACAACACGCGCGTCGCGATCATAAAGGCGGAGCGCCTGCGTCATGTCTTCTGCGGTCCGCCGGCGCACCGCAATGCCATGCGCATTGGAGAGCCGGGCCTTCAGCACCGCATAGATGTCGTCGGTCTCGCAGGCTTCCTCGCGCCGCAAGCTTTCGGCCGCGAGTTCAAGCCCGTGAAAATAATTCGAATTGTCGCGGAAGAAATCGTGCACCACGGTTTCCGCTGATGACGCCAGCAAACCTTCCGGACCGCTCGCCGTTCCCTGCCGCATGATCCGCTCGAGCGTGGTGCGGTGAATGCCGTAAAGCGCGACGAACTGTTCGACCAGCCGCGGTGCGTGATCGATGGCGGCGCGCAATTCCTGCAGGTCCGGCACATTGCCCGAGAACATCGGATCGCGCATGACATTGCGAAGCTCGGAGAGAAGGTTCGGCGCCTCGTCGCGGATGAGATCGCGCCAATCGACTTGATAAGTATCGG
>JAEZBA010000369.1 GCA_023430245.1 Pseudomonadota bacterium | reverse complement strand
CGCTTGTCCTAATTAATTAGGACAAGCGTCCGAGGGGTGTCAAGCGTTGCCGCGAGTGGTGGATGCAAGGCGCCAGCGCGGCGCGATCTCATTCCGGATCGGAGAAGGAAATTGCCCGCGGCGGCGCCGCGGGCCATGTCCCGGTCACCCTATCGCCGCGAAGTTTGCCGCGATGCGCTGCTGCAGGAAGTCATGCGCCGTGACCGGCGGATAGACCTTGCCCGGCCCCTGCACGATGGCGTCGCAATTGGCCTGGCAGAAGAACGGCAGCGAATAGCGCGAACCGAGATATTCGTGTGCGTGCGGCATACGCACGCGATGCAGCGTCGAGAGCAGTTTGTCGTCGCTCCAACGCTTCAGCATGTCGCCGATATTGCAGGTAACGACGCCGTCCTCGGGCTCGACATCGGTCCAGGCGAGTTCGCCGGCTTCCTTGCCGGGGCAAAGCTGCAGTCCGCCCTGGCCCTTGCGCTGATGCAGCAGCGTCAGGCAGGCATAGTCGGTATGGGCGCCGGCGCGCCAGCCGGTGAAGTCCTCGGGCTTGGCATCGACCATCGGCAGGTAATGCAGCAGCCGCAGCGTCGACTGATATTCCGGCGATTGCGGATCATGCGCGTCGGTGAAGAAGTCGGGCGCGAAACCGAGCTTCAGCGCGAAGCAGGACAACACTTTCATACCCAGCGCCCAGTTGGCGCGCTCGAAGGCCAGCATGGTGGCGTGGAAGCCCGGCAGGTTGTCGCCGCCCGGCCACAGTTTCAGCGGACCCATGCGCGGCACCGTGATCTGATAGCTCTCCTTGTTGTCGGCGGTACCGGTCGAAGGCCGCACCTGGCTCTTGTATTCCCAGCCGGAATTGGTGCCCTTCTGTAGCGGCAACTTCGCCTTCACCTCATGCGGCAGGTCGAAGAACCGCGCGGTCATCTCGAAGGCTTCGTCGACCTGCGCTTGCGGGATGCCGTGATTGACGAGCTGGAAGAAGCCGATCTCGGTTGAGGCATTCCAGAGCTGGTCGGCAATCTCCTGTTTGCGCTTTTCGAAGTTGCCGAGATCGATGCGCGGTACGTCGCGCTGCTTGGTGGTACCGACGCCGCCGAAGGTGGTTTCGAGATTGAGCTCGGGGAGGTCGTAGGTCGCTGCGGTTGCGGATTTGGTCATCACATTCTCCACGGAAAATCCGGCGCTTCAGGCCGGGGGTGCGGGGAGCAAGGATCGTTGCGGTGCATGCGCTGCCCAATTTCTGAGCCCGGCCGAAGCCAGAATCCGGGCACGCCAAAGCGCCTGACGCGCGAAGGCGAAATCCCGGATCACGGATGCGGAGGTGCTCAGACGAAGCATCTTTTGCGCGGCTCCAGAACGAAAAATCGATCCTTGCCGAGCAATGTCCCGGGCGCCTCGCGCCCTGACCGCTTCTACTCGCAACCAAAGTCTAGCAGGAGCGCAGGCTGCTCCGAAGCCCGAAAAGGCGGCAGGCAGACCGCCCGGTCACGGCGGGGTGACTTTAGAAGCCGGACCGCGTCGGAAAAAAATCAGGGACGCATGTCACATCTTCGCTGACCGGCTCGTCATGCCATCGAACCAACCGATGGAGACGAACCATGCAACCCCGACTGAATGCCTTTGCCGCGGCGCCCGCACCCATGCAGGCCTGGCTCGAGTGGAGCCAGGGACACCTGAAGAGCGGGCTCGAGCCGAGCCTGATGGAACTCGTCAAGATCCGCGCCTCTCAGATCAATGGCTGTGGCTATTGCCTGCATATGCATACCGCCGAGGCGCGGAAAAAGGGCGAGACCGAGGAGCGACTGTACCTGCTGGATGCCTGGCGGGAATCGCCGCTCTATAACGAGCGGGAGCGTGCTGCGCTGGCCTGGACCGATGCGCTGACGCGGGTGGCGGAGGCGCCGGTCGACGATGCTGTCTATGATGCGTTGCGCGCGCAGTTCTCGGAGGAGGAGCAGGTGAACCTCACGCTGCTGGTGGTGGCGATCAATGGCTGGAACCGGATCCAGGTCGGCTTCCGCGCCATCCATCCGCTCAAGAAGCGCGACGCAGCCTGACTGCCATGCCGCGACCGAAATCCGAATCCACCGCCGATGCGATCGCACAATTCGACCCGCTGCGGCCGGTGCTGATCCGCGTCGCCTACCGGATGCTGGGTTCGGTCGCGGACGCGGAGGACATCGTGCAGGAGGCGTTTCTGCGCTGGCTCAACACCGATCGCGATCAGGTGCGTGAGCCGGCGGCCTTTCTGCGCCGCGTGGTCACGCGTCTGTGTCTCGATCAGTTGAAGTCGGCCCGCCATCGCCGCGAAACCTATATCGGGCCGTGGCTGCCGGACCCGGTGGTCGAGAGCGAGGAGGACGCTGCCGACGATGTGACCTTGCCGCTGCTGCTTGCGCTGGAGCGGCTCTCACCGCTCGAGCGCGCCGCGTTTCTCCTGCACGACGTGTTCGGCGCCAGTTTCGAGGATGTCGCCGAAACCATCGGCCGCGAACCTGCGGCCTGCCGTCAGCTCGCGAGCCGCGCCCGCACGCATGTGCGG
>JAEZBA010000172.1 GCA_023430245.1 Pseudomonadota bacterium | reverse complement strand
GTGTAGATGTCGGTGGTGCGCAACTCAGTCTGGCTTTCGAGATCGAGGCCGCAGGCGCGCATGAATCCAAGAGCCTCGGAAATCCGGTCGGCCAGTTCCTGATAACGGCGGGCCTGCGGCGAATCCTTCACGAAGCCCAGCATCCATTGATGCACGGTGGCGAGATTGGCGTAGCCGCCATGAGCAAAGGCGCGCAAAAGATTCAGGGTCGCGGCCGACTGGCGATAGGCCTCGATCTGTCGGCGCGGATCGGGAATGCGCGCTTCCGGAGTGAATTCGTTGCCGTTGACGATGTCGCCGCGGTAGCTCGGCAGTTCGACATCGCCCTTCTTCTCGGTCGGCGAGGAGCGCGGCTTGGCGAACTGGCCGGCGATGCGCCCGACTTTCACCACCGGCGAACCACCCGCGAAGGTCAGCACCACCGCCATCTGCAGGAACACGCGGAAGAAGTCGCGGATGTTATTCGGCCCGTGCTCGGCGAAGCTTTCGGCGCAGTCGCCGCCCTGGAGCAGGAAAGCCTCGCCCTCGGATACGCGGGCCAAAGCCTTTTTCAGGTTACGCGCCTCGCCTGCAAAAACCAGCGGCGGAAAGCTGGCAAGCTGCTTCTCCACGGCGGCAAGCGCCGCCTGGTCCGGGTATTCCGGCACCTGCACGATGGGCTTCTTGCGCCAGCTTTCGGGCGTCCAACGCTCCGGCATGATCGTTACTCCTGCGGCCGCGGCGATCTCCCCGGCCCGTCTGTCTTGGGCGCGTTATAGCGGCACTTGGTTCAAGCCGCCACGCCCGCGTTCCGTCGAAATTCGGGCCAGAATCCGGGTCCGCTACTGGCCTTTCGAGCCGAGATAGCGGTACAGCGTCTCGCCCCACCAGGGGCTTCGCACCTCTCTCAGCAACGTCACGCTAACCGGCTTGCGCAGCGGGCTGCCCGACGGCAGCGCGAAGGCATAATGCTGCTGGTCGAAGACCACGTCGAGCAACTCGATGCTGCGGCGAAAATCCTGGTTGATGGTCCAGGCCAGCAGCGGCCGGTCGTAGACGAATGCATCGAGTTCGCCGTCACGGATCGCCTTCAGGCCGGCCGTGGCAGTCGGAAAACTGTCGAACCCGATCCGCAATTTCTTCAGGGTCTCCTCGGTTGAGGAGCCGGCGACCGCACCAACCCGGACCTTTGACAGGTCGGTCACGCCCTGGACCGCCCCCTGCAAATGCCGGACGGTCAGGGCCGAGGTAATGGCGGCCGTGAAGACCGCGATGGTGATGATCGAGCCAACCATCCAGAGCATGGCCACGAAGCGGCCCGGCATGGTGCGCGGACCCTGCTGGCCGATACCGCGCTGGGTCATGGCGACCGTGGTCCACCACACGCTCGAGCTGAGCCCCTTGGCGACGCCGCCGCCGAATTCCTCGTTGTGACGCCGTTCCAGCAGCCAGACCACGAAGCCGACCACGAGCGCGAGACCGATCAGCGCCAGTACCGCCCGCAGAAAGTTGAAGGAGGTGAGCGTCCGCATCACCGGTGCGAAGCTTGCTGTCTCTCCGGACGCGACCGCGATGCCGAGCCCGGTGCCATAGAAGGCGGACGTGAAGTCGAGGATTTCCTCGCGGCCGGACGTGACCGTCAATGCCGCGACCGCAATGTCGACTTTCCCTTGAGCCGCAGCCTCGATCAGCCCCGGTACGGTTTCCTCCTCATGGAAACGGAATTTGAGGTTCTGCTTCTCCGCGATCCGCCGCCAGAGCTCGATGCTGATACCGGTCCACTGCCCGTCCGGGCCCTTCATCGCGAATGGCGCCGCTTCCTTGGTGCCGACGATGATCTCGCGCTGCCGCAGCGAGTCGAGCTCCGACGGCTTCGCGGCTTGGGCAAAAGCCGGCAAAGCCGCGAACAGGCTGGCGGCAACAAGCGCCGTGACAAACCGGCAAATGCGCCGGAGATATTTGCGCGATGGAAAGCTCATCCCGGAGGCTGCGATCCCGACCCGATCCGGGTTCCATATCACAGAAGTGCCGGATGCAGGATTCCTCCGCGTCGAGAGTTAACGGCACCGATGGCCCAGCCGGAAGTCGGCGCTTTCAGCAGGTTTACTCAGCCGCCTCACGTTGCGGCAGCGGCGGAAAGAAACTCCCGTACAATTCGGGGCGCTGCCATTGCGGGCCAAGGACGCCCTGCTTCGCGCCGAACGATTGTGAAGCGGTGACGCTGTCGAGACCCGCGCGCATCTGCCTGATGCGGGACACGTCAGCATCCACAAAGAACAGCCCGGACGCTTCGCTTTCAAACAGGACCTGCTCGGGTGCGGCAACGATCGCCAGGCCGCGGTCGGTCTCGCTCAGCATGTTCTGGGTCGATACCACGATGGCGAGGTTCTCGATCGCACGCGCATACAGGAGCGTTCGCCAGCCTTCATGCAACCGTCCCTTTGGCGTTCCTGCCGGCATGAAAATGATCTCCGCGCCGCGCAACGCCAGCGCGCGCGTGACCTCCGGCATGTAGACCTCCGAGCACATCGAAAGGCCGACCTTGCCGTGCACGGTGTCGAAGACCGGGTAATCGTTCCCCGGCACATACTGGAATTCCCACGCCGTTCCGCCGGTATAGATCCATGGTCCATTGGGATGGGTGCGGCGATAGCCGACGACCTTGCCATCCGGATAGGCCATGCATGTCAGATTGTAGGCCGTCGCGTTCGCCGGATCGATCGGCTCCAGCGTTCCGAACACGACATGGATCTTGTTCTCGACCGCGGCACGCGACATCGCGGGTGCAGGATCGAACGTCGCCGGCATTCGCCACGGGCCGGGATAGCTCTCCGGCAGGCAGACGCAGTCAGCGCCGCCGGCGGCGGCCCGTTCTATGAAACGGATGGCATCGGCGACGTTTTTCTCAGCCTCCGCCGGATCGTGAGCGACAGGCTGGGCAAGGCCGATACGGAACGTGGTCATCGTCATCACTCCAGGGCTGGCCTACGGTCACGGAAGGCAGCGCCGCGGTCGGCGAATTCGGCGGCGCGGCTATTCCGCAGCCTCGCGCACATAGGTCGCAGCCTTGGTGCGCATGGTGACCAGCTCTTCCGCGGCCGTCGGATGAACCGCCATCACCCGATCGAAATCCGCCTTGGTCGCGTTCATCTTGATCGCGATGCCGACCAGCTGGATCATCTCGCCGGCGTCCGGACCGACGATATGGCAGCCCAGCACCCGGTCGCTGTCGCCGTCGACCACGAGCTTGAAGAAGCATCGGGTGTCGCGCGCCGCGAGCGTCATCTTCAGGGTGCGGAAGCTCGACTTGTAAATGTCGACACGCGCATAGGCGTGCCGCGCTTCCATTTCGGTCAGGCCGATCACCCCGACTTCCGGCTCTGAAAACACTGCGGTCGGGATATCGGTGTGATCGACGATGACTTCCCTTGCGCCGAACACGGTATCGGCGAAGGCATGGCCCTCGCGGATCGCAACCGGCGTGAGGTTGATCCGATCGGTGACGTCGCCCACGGCGTAGATATGCGGCACCGATGTGCGGGAGAACTTGTCGACCTTGATCGCGCCCTTCTCGTTCAATTGCACGCCGGCCCGCTCCAGCCC
>JAEZBA010000151.1 GCA_023430245.1 Pseudomonadota bacterium | reverse complement strand
GATGGTGACTCGAACCATCGGCTGGTCTGCCCCATGGGGTTCACCAAGGCCTCGGTGAACCGCGCCGACGCAGAGGATCAGCCGCTCTCGGATGCTCTGCGAGAGCGGACGAAGCGGTTGCATGCGGTGGCCGAGCGGAGTGGGGTCATCGCGGACATTCTGCAGCGAAAATGCGACCGCGCTGGCTACGGGCTATTGCTGCGCAATCTCCTGCCTGCCTACGAACGCCTCGAGGCCGAGTTGTTCGCCAGGCGAACGCATCCGATTCTCAATGTCTTCGCGGACCGTTCGCTGCGACGGTCCGATCGCCTGCGAGCCGATCTGCAAGCGATCGCGGGCGCCGACTGGGAACGCTCTCTGCCGCTGCTCAGGTCCGGTGTCTCGTATGCCGCCGCCATCAGGGAGGCGGCGGCCGGTAATGGTCTGCGACTCGTTTCTCACGCCTATGTTCGCTACCTCGGCGACCTGAGCGGTGGGCAGGTCTTAAGAAAGCTTCTCGGGAAGTCACTGTCGTTGCCGGCAGCCGCGCTGACGGTTTACGAGTTTCCTGACGTTGAAACGCACATACTCAAAGCCAGACTGCGCGACGCGCTCGACAGTGCGGGGCGCGTAACCGATGATCCGCACATGCTGGTAATCGAGGCAATGACTGCCTTCGAGCACAATATCGCTGTATCGCGCGAGGTGCAGAGCCGGGCCGGCACAACGGGCGCGGCACGGGTTGTCGCCGGCTGAACTCTGAAAGTCCCGCGGATTATTTGCCGTCGCGGGTAGCGTGCCAGATCAGGTGATCCAGCACTTCGGCGGCGCGATCGACCGAATTGCGGACACTCTCGAGCATCTGCAGCATGCGTGCGTTGTCCATGCCGTCGGTTATTTCCAGCGCTGCGAGCTGCGCATTCTCGACCACCGACGCCAGAAGCTTCTGATACAAAAGATCGGCGCTGCTATCCTTGCCGGAAATCTTGCCGCGATGACTATCGTAGATGACCTCCTGGAAACGGCGTCCGGCGGCTTCCGCCGCCTTGCGGTCTGCGATGTCCGTGAACAGAAGCACGAATCCCAGGATGCGGTCCGGCGACGAGAACACCGGATCGCCGCGCACCAGGAATGAATGCGGCTCGAGGCCGGCACGCATCAGTGTAACTTCGCCGCGCCATGTGCGGCGCAATTCCACGAGGTCCTTCAGCCGCCGCCGCGCGTCCGACGCTGTATCGAAGAACACGGCCAGGTCGTCCAGGAACTCATAGGTCTGGCGCGTTTGCGGCAGCAACGCGTCGAACGCGCGGTTGTGGAGAAGGATCCGTCCCTTGGCATCGGCAATGACCACCGGCAGGTCGGAAATCTGCACCTGCTTGGTGACATGGGCGAATTGATCCTGTGCAATCAGCAGCCGCACCGAACGGAACTGCAGCACGACGTCCGTGACCGTTTCGCCGATCAGCCGGGCGGCAGTCAGATCGGCCGCGCTCCACGGTTCGCATTTTCCTTCCACCAGTTGGTGCCATTGCGCAAAGGATCGCCGCGGCGACAATTGCGACGGGTCGTCGCCGACCAGGACCGGCTTCAGCGGATCGCCGCCCCAGGTGATGAGGCGGATCCGTTCCGGGCGAAACCAGATCAGATATTCGCCGGGCGTGCTCGAAACCGGTGTCGCGACAATGCCGGCCGCGACCGAAACCAGCGGCGCGAAATCCGGCTCGTCGAAGCCGAGCGCTGCGGTGGTGAAAACCGGAACGCGCTGCATTTGATCGAGCCAGGCGGCGATCTCCCGCAATTGCAGGGTGCCGGGGACTTCGCCCGTCGACAGGATCTGGCCTTCGAACAGAAGTGCTGCGCCGCTTGCGGCCAGCGGCTGCAGCAGAGATTGCGAATTGTCGAACAGCGCCACCCGCCAGTCGCCGTCGCGCGATATCGCCTCGATCATCCGCTGTTCTAGGCGGCGAACCGACAATTCCGCTTGCGCCTGGGCGAAACTTTCGAGGGCGGCGATCCGGGTACCGATGGTTTCGCCGAGCAATTCGCAGGCGGCGCGCATCTCGAACGACATTGAGCGCGGCGAATAATGGTGGCACGCGACCAGCCCCCACAGCTTGCCGCCGACCATGATAGATGCGACCAGCGTCGCCCTGACGCCCATGTTCTTCAGATACTGGATGTGGATCGGCGACATGCTGCGCAGCCAGCACAGCGACATGTCGAGGTCGCGGTCATCGAACGGACTTTGCCGCGGCAGGATCGGAATCGGTTCGTATTCGACATCGACCAGCACGCGCACGCGATTGCGTTCGTAAAGTCGGCGCGCGATCTGGGGAATATCGGAGGCGGGATAGCGGTTGCCGAGATAGGCCTCCAGATGCGGCTCGCGCCGCTCCGAGAAGACCTCTCCGTGTCCCTCATCGTCGAACCGGTAGACCATGACGCGGTCGTAACCGGTGAATTCCTTGAAGATGCTGGCGGTCTCTTCGCATAGCGTCCGAAGCGACGACGCGGAAATAATGGTTTTCAGCGCCGTGCCGATCGATGCGGACACATCGGTCGAAGGAGAACTGCGCTCGAATTCGATGACGAGACCTTCGCCTGGAGGACGGTGCAGAAGAACATCATATTCGGTCGCCGGATCGGACGCTGTGCAGCGAACCGCAACCGGGATTGTCCGTAGCGAATCTTTCAGGACTGGCTGGATCCGGCTGACCAGGTTGCCGCCGAAGTCCTCAAGCCTGCGGCCGATGATATCGCCGGAGAGGTTCAGGAATTCCGCGGTATTCGCGCTTGCCTGGACGACGACAAAATCCGGTTCGCGCACCACGATCAACGCGCCGTGCGGTTGAATCGATCCTGCAAGTTGAATCTGTTCCCGCTCACAATTGGACAGATCGGCCTGTCCAAAGGCTGGTGACGATAACGTACGAGAGACCACCCCGGAATTCTCCCGCGTTGTGGCTTTCACTTTCCTCCGTCGGCCTTTTCGGATCCGCCATCCAGGCCGTAACGATTAAGCTTCGCATAGAGGCTCTGCCGGCTCAATCCCAATAGCTCGGCCGCGACCGTGCGGTTGTCATTTGCGAGTTCGAGCGCGGAGGCTACATAATGCCGCTCGACGACGCCGACGGTATCCTTCACCAGCGAGCGCAGCGGAGTCTTGCCGATCCGCTCTGCCATGGCTCCCAACGCGTTGCGCAAATTCTTTTCGTCACCCGGCATTCCGATGCGGCGCCCGACGTCACGAATAAGGACTCCAATGAATTGCGGCGACGTATCGTCGTTACCGGCCGCAGAGATCTCGACCTCAGTGGCGGTGCCCAGGTCGCCCTGTATCGTGGTCGTGAACATCCGCACGAAACGATGACGTTCGACATTGGCGAGGAGGACGGGAAGGTCTGCCCCCGGCCGTGACAACCATCGGGTCAGCCGTTCGCCAATGACCGATCCCTTCGCCCCCGTTTCCACGAGATCGAGGAATGCGCGGTTGGCGCGCCGGATAACGCCGTCAGGATCAAGCACGACGAATCCGTCCGGTAACCGCTCGATCAGATCTTCGATGGAGATCGAATCCTGGTCCACGATTCCCGGCTGACCAGTCGAGCCGGGGGACAACTGCAGCATCATCACCGAATTCGGTTCGGGCGACATCAGCGATGCGCGAACCAGCCACGGCTTGTTGTCGCTGCCGAGGTGAATCAGAATGCCCGGCGCCTTTCCATGCTCGCGCGCGCGCAAAGCCATCGATTGGAATACGTCACGATCTTCGGCGGTGACGTCCTGTACGAAGCTGCGGACACCTGAATCCGGCGCGGCTTTCATATTCAGTGCGGCCAGTGCCGCGGGATTGGCCTGCAGGATCCGGAGATCGCTCGTACGCAACAGGACGACGGGTTCGTTCGAGGAATCGAAGAGCAGCCGATATCGGGTCTCGACCTCGCGCATCTTCCAGTAGTCGCGCTCCATCGCCTGCTGGGCGGCGATCAGCCGTGCTTGCAGTTCCGCAACGGCCTGGAGGTTCTTGCCAACCGCAAGCAGCCCGGCGCGGCCGCCGAGCAGTACGGAGGTGTACTCCATCGGCAATTCGAGGCCGCTCGGGAAGCGCTGCGTGACCTGTCGGAATGCCGAGACGCCTTGTTCGCGCGCGTCGGTCAGCATGCGCCGGACCTTCTCGCCCCCGGAATCGACCACCGTGTCGTTCCAGGGTTTGCCCAGCCAGCCTTCGATGCCTTCATCGGACAGCGAACGGGATAGCGTTGCCTCCCGGATGACTCCATCGAGGTCCAGAAGCAAAGTCACGTCCGGCTGAGCGATATTGATGTTGCTCATTCCTGTCGTGTCCGATCATCCGCCGGTTGCAGTTGTCCATCGCCCGAAGGTGCGTCGCCAGTGTTGGCGCCACACCCGGGATGACAGGGCGTCTGCGACCCCTTTGGCCGCATTTTCAAGTGTCAGTCAACAATTACACCGGCGTTGCAACCGGTTATTTCGGCGAGCCCTCGACTTACTTGGCCCGCAATTTCGTCCTGCCAAGGTGGCACGTGGCTTTTCGGCCGGGCAGGTGTCTCGATAAGCGCCTGATTGTATTGCTACTTTACTGAATTTGAAAGGGTTTTTCTGGTCTGGGCGCCTCACTTGACCCCAGGTGACAGTCATAATTGACTATATTGTCGTAAAGTCTATGGAACAAAAGGATGACCCCGCGCGGTTATCCGAGGAAACGTCCACAGCGTCAGGAAAGAAGCCCGATATGAAGTATCGTCACCTCGCAATTTTTGCCGCCACTATTGCGGTTCTCCCGTTCGGTCAGAATGCATCCGCACAGGACGCGGACGCCGGTGAAAAGGTGTTCAAGAAATGCATGACCTGCCATCGCATTGGCGAGGGTGCGAAAAACGCGGTTGGTCCGGAGCAGAACGGAATCGTCGGCCGTCAGGCGGGGACCGTGCCGGGGTTCGCCTATTCGCCGCTGAACAAGGCGGCGGGTGAAGCCGGGCTGGTTTGGAACGAGGAGACGATCTTCGCCTATCTGCCTGATCCCAATGCGTTTCTGAAAGACTTCCTGACCAAGCAGGGGAAGCCCGAGCTCGCGAAGGGTTCGACCAAAATGGCGTTCAAGCTCCCGAGCGAGCAGGAGCGCAAGGATGTGATCGCCTATCTGAAGAAATTCTCCAAGTAGCGGATTTCGAGCGAACCGGAAGCCGGTTCGCTCGAGACAGTGTCACGCGCATCTCACAAGTTGCGGATCGGCGAAGCGCTTAGTGCTCAGGCTGCGGCACGCAGCCCGATCTCCGACCAGATTTGCGACAGTGACGCGATCAGATGGTCGATATCGTCGTCGCTATGCAGCGGCGACGGCGTGATGCGAAGCCGCTCGGTGCCTCGCGGCACCGTCGGATAGTTGATCGGCTGCACATAAATTCCGTACTGGGTGAGCAGCCGGTCGCTGATCTGCTTGCAAAGGACGGGGTCGCAGACCATCACCGGGACGATGTGGCTTGGATTGTCGAAATGCGGGATACCGGCTAGGTCGAGGCGGCGCCGCACAGATGCGACGCGATCGCGTTGCCGTTCACGCTCGGCCTGGCTCTCCTTCAGGTGACGAATGCTGGCGATTGCCGCTCCCGCAACGCCGGGCGGCAATGCCGTGGTGAAGATGAAGCCGGACGAATAGCTTCGCACGAAATCGCACAGCGCATGTGACGCTGCAATGTAACCGCCAATCACACCGAATGCCTTGGCGAGCGTGCCCTCGATCACGGTGAGGCGATGGCTCAGCCCATCGCGTTCGGCAATGCCGCCGCCGCGCGGCCCGTACAGGCCGACGCCATGCACTTCGTCGAGATAGGTCATCGCACCATGGGCGTCAGCGACATCGCAGAATTCTGCAATCGGCGCCATGTCGCCGTCCATCGAATAGACGGACTCGAAGGCGACGAGTTTTGGCCGGCGCCGGTCGATGGTCGACAGTTTTCGATGCAGATCCTCCGGGTCATTGTGCTTGAAAATGATGCGCTCGGCGCCCGAATGGCGAATGCCCTCGATCATCGAGGCATGATTGCCTTCGTCGGACAGGACCACGCAATTTGGCAGGCGCGAGGCCAGCGTTGACAGGGTCGCCCAGTTGGAAACATAGCCGGAGGTGAACAGCAGCGCCGCTTCCTTGCCGTGAAGGTCGGCGAGTTCCTGTTCGAGCATCACGTGATAATGGTTGGTACCGGAGATGTTGCGCGTGCCGCCGGCCCCTGCGCCGCATTTGTCGATCGCCTCGTGCATGGCCGACAGCACGGCCGGATGCTGTCCCATCCCCAGATAGTCGTTCGAGCACCAGACGGTGACGGTCCCGCGTCCCCCATTCTCGCCCTGATGCGTCGCCTGCGGGAAGGCTCCCGCCTGGCGTTCGAGGTCGGCAAATGTGCGATATCGCCCCTCTTTGCGCAGTGCGTCGAGTTCGCTGTTGAAGAACGCATCATAGTTCATTGTCCCCTCCGGACGATCGAAGCGCTGACTTTCGGACCCTGGCATGCGGGGGCCGGCTCAATGGTTGGACGTGTCACGGGCGATTCCGATATTGCGGCGGAATGCCGTCGCCAGTTCCATAAGTTCATGACGGGTAGCGGGAGCAGCATGAACACATGTTCGAGCGCGGCTAGCGCTAGCAAGGCGGCCATCAAGGCGCCGGCCGTGGTTGCGAAGCTGCCGGTGGCGGCCATCACGAGATAGCCTGCGGCAAACAGCGGCAGGATGATCGATGCGGGCAGAAACGGATTCATCGGGCCGCGCCGGAAGTGTCCGCGGAGGTGCGACAAGCGCCGCGGAAGCAGTTCGTCGTGCAAATTGGGGACGCCCAGGAACAGATTGAGCTTGGCGCTGAGGCGCATCAGCCAGAGGATCGCATAGGTCCAGAGCGCGACCTGATTGAGCGCTCCGTAGCTGGCGATCAGGATGACCGCGCCGCCGGCAACGAGCGCGAGTTCATGATGGATGATCGCGGAAACCGCATGGGAAAACCGGGCCCACCCGGCGGCCGCCGGGCACGCTTCCGCGCGATCTGTTCCGAGG
>JAEZBA010000359.1 GCA_023430245.1 Pseudomonadota bacterium | reverse complement strand
CCTATAACGATTAGCTGTGCGGGGCCAAGTCCAATCCGCACTGCCATCGCCCGCCAAGGCGGGCGATCCAAACCCCTCCTATTGTTCACAAATTATCGAATATCATTTCCGCCGGGCGCGAGCTGAGCGAGCTTCTTTGACGAGATACCGGCGGACGGATTTTTCCAGCGCGTCAAAACACCATGCCAGGCCAGCATCCATCATCGCCGCCTTGGGAGCGATGCAGCGAAGCTGGAAGCTCCGCAGTGGCAGCGGCGGCTCGACACTCCTGACGTCGAAACGCTTGCCGTGCATCGTCACAAGCGCCCGTGGCAGAGCTGCGACTAAATCGGTTTCAGCGATGATCGCTAGCGCGAGCATGAAGTTCGGTGCCGTGAGCGCAACACGACGCGACATTCCCCGCTTTGCCAGAACGTCATCGATATAGACGCGCGTATCGCCGGTCAGTGAGACGATCATATGGCTCAGCTGACAATAGCGTTCCAGCGTCGGAGATTTCGCAAAGGAGTGCCCTCGCCGCACCGCGATGACGAAATCGTCTTCAAAGAGGGGGTATGCATTGAAGCGTGCCGGAATATCGTCCAACGGGACGACGGCGAGATCTATCGCGCGCTCATCGAGCTCGCTCAGAGCAGTGTCGCGATGAACATGGCGTAGGCTGATGTCTATGCCGGGCGCAACCTGGGCAAGATGCGCAAGAAGCTTGGGAAGAAACACGGTGGCCGCACCGTCCGGCACTCCGATCTTAAACCGTCGCCGCGACGTCGCCGGATCGAATGGTGCAGCGCTGCTTATGATACGCCGCGCACGCGCGAGAACGTCGGCAATCGGTTCGGCCAGTTCCAGGGAGCGCGCGGTCGGCACGACGCCCTTCGGCGTCTTTAGAAATAGCGGATCGTTGAGCAGGCGGCGCATCCGGCCGAGCCCGTGGCTGACCGCCGACGCGGTCAGGTTCAGCCGCGCCGCCGCGCGCCCGACATGCCGCTCCTCGAGGACGACCGCGAACAGCGCCAGCAGGTTGAGGTCCACGCGAGATAGGTCAATTTCATTCAGCATATTACTGAAATCATATCATTGGATTCATTATGATCCAATGGGCATTTGCTTGTGACCAACGAGGGCGCGACCTGCCGCCTCCGGCGCCAGGGAGATCAAATCCGCCGCCCGGCCGAACGCGCATCGGTGACAGGGCGGCCTGCAAAGGATGCCTGCCATGCTAAAGCTGTTGCGATGCCCTGCGCGGCCGCTGCTCAGAGCCGCCGCCCTGACTACCCTGTTTGTGTCCGCGCTTCACTCCGGCGCCTGGGCCGAGGATGCCCGCGTTAAGGAGATGACCTTCGAGGTTCAGACGGGTTGGAAAAGCGCCGTTGTCAATGTCGCCTCGAGCGACGGGCTAAAATGGAATCAGATCGTGCCCGGCACGATCACGTTCTGGTCTCACATGCACGTGGATACCCGATGGCCCGGCTATGTCGACGCAGTCGGCATTTTTCTTGGCAATTGCGAAACGACGCAATGCGGCAATGGGTACCCGCTGCTGTTCGCCAGGGCGGTCTCGGTGCGCGACTATAATTATCAACGTAACACGTCCTTCTCGACCACGAAGATTCCCGTTTCGACGACCGGAATTGCGGTGGTCCCCTACGGCGACCAGATTCTGTCCAGATGTAACGAAGGACGTGCGGATGCAAGCCAGCCGCACTCCTTCAATTTGCCGATGGCGGTGACGTTCGGTGTCGATACCCGCAAGAACTCTGGGAAACTTCCCCCATCGGAAATTTCGGATGGCACTCTAGCCTTCAACGGCGGCGATCACACCCGCACCAGTCACATGCTCGTTCAGGTCAACTGCCTGGCCGCCTCGCGCACCGCCGTCAACCAAAATCCGGATCCACATCGCACCAAGCGGGAGGTCAAGAAGATCGACCTGTTCCTGACCACATTCGCACAGCCGGCGGCGTCGCCACGCGGACCTAGCGGCACGCAGTGCAAGCCGCTGAAGGTCACGACCCGGATCGAGACCGACAAGACTGGGCCGGTGAACGTGAAGCTGTGGCGCAGGCTCAACAACGGTCCGATCACCAGCGAGGTGAAGCAGATGAATGCGAGCGCCCTGGCCGGCGGAAAATTCGGTGACGACTGGAACAAGATCGAGAAAGTGACACAGACGACGACGTTGCAATACATGGCGGAAGTGCTCGGCGGCACCTTCGCGCCGGAGACGCCGTGGAAGAGCATCACCATCCATTGCAACGGCGGCTTCGCCTCACCCACTAGCAACGCCAATCCGGACAACTCGCTCCCGCCCGCCGGCAATCCGAAACCGAATGTTGCGCGCGATCCGAAAATCAAAACTCCTCCGGCGCGCGTCGCCTGTGTCGGCGGCAAGATTGCGAACGGTGCATGCGCCTGCCCGCGCACCCAGGTTGCCCTCAAGACATCGGCGACCATGTTCCAGTGTGTGAGGGCGCCGGCCACGCAAACGGCCCAAGACGCACGTCGTCGTCGGATCGAGGCGCTTGGCGAAATCGTGGTCGCTCCACCGCGCGGACGCCTTGTGGCGCCGCCCATGGTGGGGCCCGGCCGGCCGGCGCCGCAGCGTCCTCTTGTCGGGGCCGTCGTCAATCCACAGCCGCACGCCAGACAAGGCGCACCGCTTTTCGGACGCGGCGTGCTGCGCTGACCGTTCACGACAACGAAAAGCGCGGCGCCGCAAGCGCCGCGCTTTATTTCAGGAAACCCCGCTTCTCAGAACCGCAACGCCTTTGCCGACTGCACCTGCGGCAGCGCCCGCACCGCTTCCAGCACTTGCGGCGATAATTCACCGTCGATCTCGATCAGCGCCACCGCGTTGCCGCCCGGCGCGTCGCGGCCGACATGGAAGGTCGCGATGTTGATGCCGGCTTCGCCGAGCGTCGATGAGAACCGGCCGATGAAGCCTGGCTTGTCGAGATTGGTGATGTAGATCATCGAGGGGCCGAATTCCGCGTCCATGCGGATGCCCTTGATGTTGACGATGCGCGGGCGGCCATCGGCGAACACCGTGCCGGCGACCGCGCGCTCCTGATCGTCGGTGACGATATTGACGCGGATCAGGCTTTCGTAATCGCCCGCGGCCTCGCGGGTGATCTCCTCGACAATGATGCCGCGCTCCATGGCGATGACCGGCGCGGAGACCACATTGATGTCCTGCAGCATCGGCCGCAGGAAGCCCGCAACCGCAGCCGAGGTGAGCGCCTTGGTCTTCATCTGCGCGACCGCGCCTTCATAGCTGATCTGGATCTTCTTCAGATTGCCTTCGGTGAGTTGCCCCGCGAAGGAGCCGAGCTTCTCCGCCAGTTCGATGAACGGCTTCAGCCGCGGCGCCGCTTCGGCGGTGATGGAGGGGAAGTTGACCGCATTGGAGCTCGCGCCGCGCAGCAGG
>JAEZBA010000033.1 GCA_023430245.1 Pseudomonadota bacterium | reverse complement strand
TCGGCTTCTGCTTCGGCGGCGGCAATGTGCTGGAGCTTGCGCGCAGCGGCGCCGATGTCGATGCGGTCGTGTGCCTGCATGGCGATCTCGCCACCACGATGCCGGCGAAGAAGGGCGACATCAAAGCCGCGGTGTTCGTGATCCACGGCAGCAAGGACCCGGTCTCGGGCAAGGACGACCGCAACGCGCTGGAGGACGAACTCGATGCGGCCGGCGCCAACTGGCAGATGCTGACCTTCGGCGGACGCCTTCATTCCTTCGCCGAAGAAGAAACCGACATGCCGGGAGTCGCCAAGTTCGATGCCGGCGCCGCGCACCAGACCTACCGCATGCTGGACGATTTCATCCAGGATGCGTTCGCGAAGCGGCTGTAGCTTTCACGAATACAAAATGTGATGCGGCGCATCCGCCGCATCACGCGGTGATCTTCGGCACTCGGCCCCATCGGCACGCTCAGGTGCGGGGCGTCGCCTGCCCTATTGCGCCGTGATGGTCGACAGCGACTGGCCTCTGGTGACCGCTGGAGGATTCCACTTTCCGGTCAGGGCTTGGCTCTTCGGGGCGTAAAGCCGCATGGTCAGGTTGAACGGCCCCTTCGGCGCCGGCAGCCAGTTGGCTTCCTTGTCCTTGCCCGGACTCTCGTGCTGGAAGTAAAGGTCGAGCGATCCATCGGCATTGTAGACAAACGGCATCCAGCTCGACACCGCGAACCTGTTCAGGCCGTTGGCGACCTGAAAACCAGCATGATCGTACAACGTCACCGACCAGAATGCCGATACCGGCGGGATCTCCGATTTATCGAAATGCAGGACGTAGTTGTTGGCGCCATCCAGCGGCTTGCCGTCGCTGTCGGCGAGGTTCAGCGGATAGATTGCATCTTCGGGCAGATTGGCGCCCAACCCGAGCTGGGCGACGATGGCGCGCTTGAGGTAGTAGTTGCCGTAAACACCCATCGTATCGGTGTTCATCGACCAGCCATTCGCAACGCGGGCGAGCGTCGGTACTTTCCAGGCCATCAGGTCCTGGCCCGCCTTAGGCGCAGCCTCCAACGCTTTCTTCACAACCGGACTGGCCTTGTCGAAATCGAAGCTCTTGCCACGCTCAATCCCTAAACGCTTCATCCGCGCGAGGATCGGCTGGTCCGTGTCGTGTGGCGGCTGCTCCTTCATGAGCTCAGCCGCATAGGCAAAGTATTTCGCACCCGGCATTGTATCCACTACGGTCTTCGGCGGCGTTTTGGTGTCGACGCTTGGATCGATCTTGACCTCCGGCATTTTGACCTCCCGGCCCCATTGCGACAGCGGCGTGACCTTGAAGCCGTCCTGAATCTTGTTCACCGCCGGGTAGTCGGCCGGGCCGTCGGTCTTGGTACGGCCGATGATCCAGACATGCGGCGTCGGCGCGTCGATCCGCTGGGTCTCATTCGGCAGCTTGAATTCCTCCACAAACCGCTCGCGCAAATCCGGACGCCAGTTGGGAGGCGCGATCAGGAAGTGCCCGGCCTCGGTGCCGGTCGTGCGCCACCCGGGGGATGCGAAGACGTTGGTCCACATGTCGAGCATCGGCAGGAGATAATACCGGCCGTTCGTATTCGGCACGGAAACCACTACCGGCTCCTTGGTGAGGTCCAGCCAGGCGCTCGAATAGAGCGTATCGAAATTGGGACGGACGACACTCTTGTCGCCGGCTGCGGGATAAGCGCGAACGTTGGTAAACCAGTTCGCCGGACCGCCATATGCCGAATCGCCAGGCTTCAGGTTGGTCAGCTGCTTGCGGGTCAGGTCCATCGTCACAAGCGGATAGAAATAGACGTACGCGTCTGTCGCGATCTCATTCGCCTCCTCCTGCGACAGCGCCTGCGCCTTCGCAGGAAGACCTCCGACGGCCGAAATCAAGCCGCCGAGCAAGGCGCCCGTGAGCGCAATTCGACTATACTTCGCATTAAGATATTTTGACATGCCTGCCTCCCTATTCCAGACTTCACTGAAGCCGGGCCGGCGGAACTCGCGGATAACCAGAGCCGGAGCAGGTTCAACACGCTACAAGTTCACCGCGTAGCCCGGCCGCCCCCGCAGGGACGACGCAGCGCCAAAAGATCACCTGATGCCGCGCCCGACCAACCATTTTGCGCCAACACCGATCAAAATTTCAGGAGCGTACGACTTCACGCCGGTCATCTCGGTCACGGCGCTCGCAGGCGTTCCCGCATTCGTGCGCAGCGCCTTCGGTCAGCGTACGCTTACCCGCGCCAACCACGCGGCGATGCTCGATATCGAGGCGATTGAGGACCAGGATTGCTTTATCCCGCACGCGACCATGACGACCTTCGCGGATGCAATTGCGCGGCTGACAGGGGAAGAGTATTTTGGCTTGCTGGTAGCGCCCCACCTTTCGATCATCAATTACGGTTGCTGGGGTCAGCACCTTCTTGGGGCGGCGACACTTGAGGCTGCCATCCGGCGCGGCATCGCCACCATCGGCTTTCACAGCAGGGGCGATACGATGTCGATATCCGTCACCGGCAACGAAGCGCGATTGAGCTACACGAGTGCCGCCAGAGGCCAGGACGGATACCGTCATGTGGCGTGCGGCGCCGCCGGCGTCCTGCTCAGTCTCTGCAGGACATACTTGCCGATGACCTGGCGACCCAGACGGATCGAACTTGACATACCGCGGCCGGCGAAACCGGGCGTCTTCGAAGACGTCTTTGGATGTCGGGTTGTTTTCGATGCACCCCGCCTGCTGGTCGCGCTGGACGCCGACCGTCTCAGCGCAAGGCCAATACGTCAAAACGTCGAGCGCTCTCTGGTAACGGTCGAGGACCTCGCGCGAGCCCGCGTCGAATGCAATGAATTGTATCGGCTTGGAGACGTCATTGCCCAGCAAGTCTGGTCCCAGGTGCTGGCAGGAAAGGTCTCGATCGACAGCGCCGCGCGCTCTATCAGCACCAGCGTGCGGACGCTGCAGCGCGAATTGAATCGTGAAGGCACAGACTTTCGGGCCATCGCGAATGCCATGCGCAGCCGGCGGGCGGCGGAATTGCTTCGTGACCGAGACATCTCCGTCACCAGCATTTCTGCATCACTCGGCTATTCCGCTCCGGCACATTTCGCCCGCGCCTTTCGCAAGGCGACCGGCCTGAGCCCTCTGGAATTTCGTCAGCGCGGACGCGGGACGGCTGGACTATAAACACTACGCGTCAGAGGTCAGGCACGGGACGTGTTATTGCACCGTGACGCTCACCTGCACGGACGAGGTGCCGCTACCGCCCGGCCCGCTGCCCGACACCTGGAATGTGAAGCTGTCCGCTCCGGTAAACCCGGGCCGCGACCGATAGGTGACGACAGTGTCGCTCACAGAAGCCGTGCCGTGGCGGGGCGACGCGGTGACAGCAACAGAGTTGACGATATTGGTTCCACCGGCACCCGCATAGATTCGGCACGGCTGTCCGCTGCCGGCGGACATGGCCGTGCTGGTGTTCGATCCGAAATACGGGATGCTCCAAGGCTCGACCGCGCATTGCGCGAAACTTGCTCCGCAACTGCATGCCAAAATCGAAGCGACTGCAACAGCACGCATGACTGTCTTCCTTGTCTCGCCGAAAGAGCGAGCCATCCTAGCCTCGTTTTGCTTAGAAAGACTGAATGAAGCGCCGCCGACAACAGGCCGGCTATCCGGCGGCCCATAGGAATTCGCAAGCAACGCCAGCGAAGATATTTCTCTGGCATGTACCGCATCGCGGTTTGCGCGGCTTGAAGCGGCGAAAAGGAACGCGCTACGTTTCCCTCACGAGCAGAACACTGCCGACAACAACAACGATTTTCAGGGAGACGCACCATGACACGGCTCGCGCGCATCTGCGCCGGCGCCCTCGCTGCGGCCGCGCTTTCATTCTCACCCGCTCTCGCACAAACCTATCCCGACAAGCCGATCCGCGTGATCGTATCGATCGCCGCGGGCAGCGTCACCGACGTGATCGTGCGCGCGGCGGCAAAGGAGCTCGAGCCAAAGCTCGGCCAGCCGCTGGTGATCGAAAACCGCGGCGGCGCCGCCGGCATTCTCGCCGGACAATCCTGCGCGCAATCTCCGGGCGACGGCTACACGCTCTGCGTCATCTATCACTCGACCATGTCATATAATCCGGTGCAGTTCGACAAGCTGCCCTATAACGCCGACGAGCTGGTGCCGGTGACGCGGCTGTTCTTCCTCACTGAAGGGCTGTTCGTGAATGCCGAATTGCCGGCCAAGACCGTCGCCGAGTTGCGCGCGCTCGCACAGGCAAAGCCGGACGGACTGAACTTCGCGACGCTCGGCAACGGATCGTTCCCCGATCTGTTCCGCGTGTGGCTGAACAATCAATGGGGCACGAAGATCGTCGGCGTGCCCTACAAGGGCGGCGGTCCGGCGGCGCAGGCGCTGGCCGCGAATGAAGTGCAGCTGACGCGGTTCGGTGTCGGCAATTTCCGCGGCGCGATGGACGCCGGCAAGGTGCGCATGCTGGCGATTGCGGCCGACCAGCGCTCCAAGCAATTCCCGGAGGTGCCGACGCTGAAGGAAGCCGGGCTGAACTATCCGGGCCAGGGCTGGTGGGGTCTTGCTGCGCCGAAAGGCACGCCGGCCGCGATCGTGGAAAAAGTGAATGCGGCCTTCGTGTCGGTGTTCTCCGACCCGAAATTCGCCGAGTTTCTGGATAAACAATTGGTGGTGCCGGCGCCGACCAGTCCGGCGGCATTCGCGGCCTTCCTCAAGGAAGACCGCAAGGCGGCCGAGGCGCTGGTGAAAATCGCCAACGAGCCGCGCAAGAAATACAAGCCGCAATAGGTCAGGACAGACGATCGCAGACCATCGCAGATGGTCTGCCCGCGCAGACGCGCTAATCGGCCGACAATCGCCGATAACCGGCTTTAACAGACCGGGGTCCGTCTTCCACAAACGGGAGGCGGACCCCTCCCGTTTTGGGCCAGCAGGTGCCATGTTGGAGCTTGAGATTCGCATGGCAGAACACGCAAAAACTCCAGAAAAATCAGGCCCGTCGGGCCAGGGCTTGGGTATCGCCGCGCGCGCGATGCAGGCTGTTCAGGGCGGGCCGCCGGCGGATTACCTCAAGGCGCTCAATCCGGAGCAGCGGCTGGCGGTCGAGACACTGGATGGCCCCGTGCTCGTCCTGGCGGGCGCGGGAACCGGAAAAACCCGAGTATTAACAACGCGGATCGCGCATATCCTGCGGCTCGGACGGGCGCACCCCTCGCAGATTCTGGCCGTGACCTTCACCAACAAGGCCGCGCGCGAGATGAAGCTGCGCATCGGCGACATGGTGGGGCAAATTGTCGAAGGAATGCCGTGGCTTGGCACCTTCCACGCGATCGGGGTGAAGATCCTGCGGCGCCACGCCGAGCTGGTGGGCCTGAAATCGAACTTCACTATTCTGGATGTGGACGACCAGATCCGGCTGATCAAACAGCTCCTAGAAATAGCGAACGTCGACGAAAAAAGATGGCCAGCACGCATCTTCGCCGGGATCCTCGACGGCTGGAAGAACCGAGGATTGACGCCCGACCAGGTTCCGGTCGGCGAAGGGATGGCGTTCGCCAACGGCAAGGGCAAGGAACTCTACGCCGCCTACCAGGAACGGCTGAAGACCCTCAATGCCTGCGACTTCGGCGATCTTCTGCTCGAGCAATTGCGCCTGTTCCGACATCATCCGGATGTACTGGCCGATTACCAGCGCCGCTTCCGCTATATTCTGGTGGACGAATATCAGGACACCAACGTCGCGCAATATCTCTGGCTGCGGCTGTTGGGGCAGCCGAAGGCGACACGTACGCCCTTACTCACCTCCCCTGAGGGGGACGATCAGACCGATCCAGCGCCACGCATCCAACGCAACATCTGCTGCGTCGGCGATGACGACCAGTCGATCTATGGCTGGCGCGGCGCGGAGGTCGACAACATCCTGCGCTTCGAGAAGGACTTCCCCGGCGCCGTGGTGGTCCGGCTCGAACGCAATTACCGGTCCACCGGCCATATCCTGGCAGCTGCCAGTCATCTCATCGCGCATAACGAAGGCCGGCTCGGCAAGACGCTGCGCACCGAAGACGTGCCGGGCGAGAAGGTGACCGTCACCGGCGCCTGGGATTCCGAGGAAGAAGCCCGCGGCATCGGCGAGGAGATCGAACAGCTCCAGCGCAAGAAGCACAAGCTCAACGAGATCGCGATCCTGGTGCGCGCCTCGTTCCAGATGCGCGAATTCGAAGACCGCTTCGTCACTCTCGGCCTGCCCTATCGCGTGATCGGCGGCCCGCGCTTCTATGAGCGCGCCGAAATCCGCGATGCGCTCGCCTATCTGCGTGTCATCAACCAGCCCTCCGACGATCTCGCCTTCGAGCGCATCGTCAATGTGCCACGCCGAGGACTGGGCGACGCCACCGTGAAGCAGATGCACGACCACGCGCGCATGAGCCGCATCCCGCTCAGCGAAGCCGCGCGCGCCATCGTCGAGACCGACGAACTGAAAGCCAAGCCGCGGGCCAGCTTGCGCGACCTGATGACCGCATTCGACCGCTGGCGCACGCAGGCCGAACACCTGCCGCATACCGAGCTCGCCGAGATCGTGCTGGACGAATCCGGCTACACCGAGATGTGGCAGAAGGACCGCTCGGCCGATGCCGCGGGTCGGCTCGAAAACCTGAAGGAGCTTGTGCGCTCCATGCAGGACTTCGAGAATCTCGGCGGCTTCCTCGAGCACATCTCGCTGGTGATGGACCGCGACGCCGAAGGCATCGACGACGCCGTCAGCATCATGACCGTGCATTCCGCCAAGGGGCTCGAATTCGACACCGTGTTCCTGCCAGGCTGGGAGGAAGGCCTTTTTCCACACCAGCGCTCACTGGATGAGAGCGGCCGCGCCGGACTCGAGGAAGAGCGCCGGCTTGCGCATGTCGCGATCACCCGCGCGCGCAAGCGGGCGAAGATCTGTTTCGCCACCAACCGCCGCATGAAGGGCCTGTGGAATTCCACCATCCCCTCGCGTTTCCTCGACGAGTTGCCGGAGGCGCATGTCGAGGTGACGGAGGCGAAGGGCGGCTTCGCCGGCAGCTTCGGCAATCTCGGCGGTTGTGGTCAGGGC
>JAEZBA010000708.1 GCA_023430245.1 Pseudomonadota bacterium | reverse complement strand
CGCCACGCTTCACCGCCTCGATCAGTTGCGGCACGTTGCCGTGGCAGGGATTGAAATCCGAATAGGTGTTGGTGATGCCGACTATGGGGCGATCCAGTGCGTCGTCTGAATAGCCCATGCCCTTGATGAAGGCCTTGCGCAGAAACAGCGAGAAATCCTTGTCGCCGTAGCTCGTCAGGCCCTTGCGCATTCCGCTGGTCACGCCGCCACTCCGTTCGCTCCGTCATCCTGAGGTGCGAGCCCGAAGGCGAGCCTCGAAGGATGAACGGCCACCGCATTTTAGCCTTCGCCCTTCGAGGCTTGCGCTTTGCGCAAGCGCCTCAGGGTGACGGCGAAAGGTTCGTTGGTGGTGTAGGCAGGAAGCCGCAGCGGCGCAATGCTCTTGCCACGCCGCTATTGCAGCTTCACGCCGGCCTTTTTCACAATCTCGGACCAGAGGTCCGCTTCCGCCTTGAGACCGGCCGCCCATTGCTCCGGGCTCTCCTTCGGAACGCCAAGCCCGATCGCCTTGTAGCGCGCGATCACGTTGGGCTCCTTCAACGCCGCCTGAACTGCCTCGCGCAGCTTCCTGACCACCGGCTCCGGCGTGCCCGCAGGCGCCGCCATGCCCCACCAGTTTGCGCCGGTGAAGCCGGCCAGACCGCTTTCGATCAGCGTCGGCGTGTCCGGCAATTCCGGCAGGCGCTCCGGCGTCGCCACCGCAAGCGCCGTGAACTTGCCATCCTTGAGATGGCCGAGCCCCGCGGCCAGTCCCACCGTGAAGAGCTGTATGTCGTTCTGCAGCAGCGCCAGGACGCCCTGCGGTGAACCGCGATAGGGAATGTGTTGCATATCGAGATTGCGGGCGAGCTTGACGCGCTCGAGCAGCAGATGATTCACGGTGCCCGGCGCCGGCGAACCGAAATTGATCTTGCCCGGATTGGCCTTCACGTAGGCCATGAACGCGGCGAAGTTCTTCGCCGGAATCGTGGGGTTGGAGAACAGCACCAGCGGCACGTCGGCGAGTTTCGCCACCGGCGCGAGCGCTGTGAGCGGATCGATCGGCATCGCCATCGTGAACTGATTGATGACGAAATTGTTGGTCGCCGTCACCACCAGGGTGTAGCCATCCGGCGCGGACTTCGCGACCTCGATGGTGCCGATATTCCCGGCCGCGCCCGGCTTCGCCTCGATGATCAGCTTCTGGCCGAGCACCTCCTCCATCTTCGGCGCCAGCAGACGCATGATGCCGTCTGAAACACCGCCCGCGGTATAGGTCAGCACGACGCGGATCGGCTTATCCGGGAAGCCCTGCGCATAAGCGGAAAGCGCGGACAGCGACAGCGTGATCCCGGCGGTGGCAAGACGAAGAAAATTCGTGCAACGCATAAACCCCTCTCCCATCGTGTCAGTTGGTTCGGTGCTGCTCCAGTTGGTCGCGTCCCTGAATTTTCTTGTTGCCGGCAGGTTCGAATGTCGCGAGATCAGAATTTCGGAAACAATTGCTGGTCCGCAAGCCAGCGCGACATTTGCAGCCGCTGCTTGCGCGAGCCGGACAGGAAGGCCTGATGCTCCTTCTTGTTCGGCCAGACGTGATCCGGCGTCACCGCCATGCGAACCAGGATGTCGTCCTTGGTGACGTTGAAGACCATCAGATCCTGCGCCAACGTCAGCGGTCCCTGCCAGGCCCGACGCACGTCGCGCTCCATTTCGGCCGCGGTGTCGAAGTCGTTGAAGAAGTGATAGATCACGGCGTGCCGCGGATTGGTCTTCGCAAACACATGCCCGACCTCCGATGGCGCGGTATGGGCGATGGTGCCGATGCCCTTTGCCATGCGCTCGTCATAACCCGAGCGCTCCATCAACTGCGACACCGTGTTGAAGGCTTCGTGCACCAGAAGGTCTGCGCCCTGCGCGTTGTCGACAAAAAACTGGCTGGGCGTGGTGTCGCCGGAAAACACGAAACACAGCCCGTTCCATTCCAGCCGGAGGCTCACCGGCCCATCGTAAATATGGATCGCCGGGAAGCTTTTGATGACGACGCCGTTCCTGTCATAGATCACGCCCGACTTGGCGAAGTCGAATTCATGCACCTCGACCTCTGCGCCGGCATCCGGAAGAAGTCCGTGCCGGGTATCGGTATCCCATGCGAAGGACTCGATCTGCTTCTCAACGAAATGGCGCATGCCATATTTCGGCTCGGGCCCCGATGGGCCGTACATCACCAGCGGCTTCGACCGTCCACCGGCCCAGCTTCCAATCCAGACCTGCGCGAAGTCGCCGACATGGTCGGCATGCAGATGGGTGGCGAAGTAGGCGGTTATGTCCTGATGCGGAATTTCCAGTGCGGTGAAGTTGGTCTGCGAACCCGAGCCGAAATCCCAGATGAATTTGTCGCCGTTGCCGAGCTCGATCAGAAAAGACGTATTGGCCTGCGCGCGCCGCACGAACGGGCGCCCGGTGCCCAGAGCCGTCACCCGCATCTCGTCCGCTGCAAGCTCCTCAGTATTGGAAAAATAATAATCGCGCTTCGCACTCATTCCGCACCTGTTGTCATGAAATGTCGTCGAGATCGGCAATATCCGCCATCCTGCGCGTGTTGGCCTTGATCTGCCGAAGCACGCGCATCAGCACTTCGAACTCATCCGTGTCGACGCCCTTGAACGCCTCGCGATAGTGCCGCCGCGCCACCGCCCGCGCGATCTCGAAGGTTCGTCGTCCTTTGTCCGAAAGGCTCACGACCAGCGCACGGCGATCGTCCGGCAACGGCTCGCGCTCGACCAGCCGCTCGCGCGCCATCTCGTCAAGCAGACGCCCGAGGCTCGAGCGGTCGAGCACGGTGAGTTGCGCGAGCTCGCCGATGGTCTGACCGTCCTTTTGCCGGAGCGCCGCCATCGCACGCCACATCGGCACCGACACGCTGACGCTGCGCAACGCGCGCGCCAGGTTGAGCTGGTTCTGCCGCTGGATCGCGGCGAAGTAATGCATCGGATAGTCGGTGATGCGGTAAGGCTTTTCGACCGCGCGTCTCGCTTTGGCGCGGGACGCCGCCGTTCCGCGCCGGCGTGCCGGGGTTTCGGCCGGCGGTGCGGACTTGGCGGGCGTAGCGGGTTTCTTGGCCATGCCAGATATAATACTTGTATTATATCTGGCAGACAATAGTCCGGTGGCTGGCCCAGTCGCTGGCCCAGTCGCTGGCCCAGTCGCTGGCTCAGTCCCCGGCTCAGGTGGGGCGTCCCCGTTTTCGTCTGGTTGCGGCCGTGGACCGGATTAGGATTGCGGCCCCGTGATGTCCCCGGCCGCAATCCGCAGACATTCCATCAGGCGCGCAGCCGGCGGCGACAGCGTGCGCCCGCGCATCCGCACCGCCGACAGAGCCGCGGCGGTGCGCAGCGTCTCGACCGGCAGCCGCTTCAGCAGGCCCAGCGCTTCGAAATAGGCGGTGATGTCCTCCGACAGCACCCACAGCATGTCGCGGGCATTCATCAGGCTGACATTGGTCTGTATCGACGACGACTCGATCATGCAGCGGGCGGGCCTGCGCTTCACGCGCCGGAAGATGCGCTCGATGCCGGCGCGCATCGGCGTACCCTCCTGCGGCAGGATCCAGTCCTGCTCGGCGAGCTTCGCCCAGGTCACGGACGGCGCGCGGGCCAGCGGATGCTGCGGGCCGGCCACGATCAGGATCGCCGGGTCGTAAAGCTCGTCCATCGCAAAATCGCGGTCGACCAGTGCCGGCTCGACGCGGCCGATGACGAGATCGAGCCTGCCGTCGCGCAGCATGGCGAAATGCTCATCCATCGCGCCTTCGCGCATGGTGACGACCACATCCGGGGCGCGGTCGAGCAGGAGCAACAGCGCGCGCGGCATCAGCACATAACAGGCGCCGATGCCGGCGCCGACCGCAACCGTGCCGGACAGCCCGCTTTCGATCGCCTCGATCTCGGCCTGCGCGCGATCGAGATTGCCGACGAGGTTGGCTGCATGACGGATCAGCGCGCGCCCGGCGGCGGTCGGGTGTAGCGAGCGGCCGGCCTTTTCGAACAGGGCAACGTCGAGATCGGACGCCAGGGCAGCCAGCAGCTTGGACGCGGCGGGCTGCGACAGGCGTGTTTCGCGCGCGGCGGCGCTCAGCGTCGGGGCCTGTTCGAGCGCCGCGAGCAACTCGAGCTGGCGCAGCCGGATGCGGCGGCGCAACGTCTGTCCGGATTTGCGCGGCTTCGCCTGCGGCTTTGCGGTCGGCTTGGGCGGCTTGCTGGAGGTGGGTCTGGACATATGC
>JAEZBA010000707.1 GCA_023430245.1 Pseudomonadota bacterium | reverse complement strand
ACCATAACTGGCTCTCGATCAACACCGCGACCGTGCGCCAGCAGGCCGATTTCATAGGCATCGTCGAGGCCTGCGCGCGGCGCGGCATTCGTGCGGTATCGCCATGGCGCGATCAGGTTGCGCATGTCGGGCTGGAGCGTGCGGTCAAGGCGGTGCGCGACGCCGGGCTGAAGCTGTCAGGCTATTGCCGCGGCGGCATGTTTACCAGCGACGCTCCGCATCGTCAGGCGATGCTGGACGACAACAGGCGCGCCATCGATGAGGCTGCGGCGCTAGGCTCGCCCTGCTTGGTGCTGGTGGTGGGCGGGTTGCCGCAATATTCCCGGCCGGGATCGGCACCGTCGAAGGACATCCGCGCCGCGCACGCACAGGTGACCGATGCGCTGGCCGAGTTGCTGCCGTATGCGCAAAGCGCCGGCATGCCGCTGGCGGTCGAGCCGCTGCATCCGATGTATGCCGCCGACCGTGCCTGCGTGAATACGCTGCGGCAGGCGCTCGACATCTGCGATGTGCTCGATCCGGCGCAGAGCGGCTCGATCGGGGTTGCGATCGACACCTATCATGTGTGGTGGGACTCGGATGTATGGACGCAAATCGCGCGTACCGGTCGTGACCGGCTGCTTGCGTTCCATGTCTGCGACTGGCTGGTACCGACCAAAGATATGCTGCTCGATCGCGGCATGATGGGAGACGGCGTGATCGATATTCCGTCCTACCGGCGCGACGTCGAAGCGCAGGGCTTCGATGGCTTCATCGAAGTGGAGTTGCTGTCAAACGACTGGTGGTCGCGGCCGATCGATGAGGTGCTCGACACGGTGATCGCGCGCTACAAGACGGTGGTATGACGGCCCTTTGATTTAGTCGGGCGTGGCGCGCTCGCGATCCGGCATCGGTCCGTCGGGCGTTGTGGGTGCGTTGCGCTCGTCGCCGCCGGGACGTTCCGGGCTTTGTTCATAGGTTTCGAGCGCGACGTCATTTTTCTTTTCGACCGGCGGGATCTCCGTGCCCTTGCGAGCAGGGCGCCCCTGTTCCGACTTTGCGTCCGGTGAAGGTCGATGTTTCGGCGTTTCCATGACCGCTGTCTCCGTCGAAGGGCCATAAACAACGTGTGATCGGGTTTGTAGTTCCCGATGGAACGTCTGCCGCGCCGCAGCGTTGACCGGGCACTAATTCCCACAACAACAAGCGGAGGTCTCGCGATGGACTGGAATCGTGTGGAAGGTAACTGGAAGCAGATGAAGGGCAAGGTCAAGGAGCAGTGGGGCAAGCTCACTGACGACGACCTCGACGTCATCAACGGCAAGCGCGATCAGCTCGAAGGCAAGATCCAGGAGCGTTACGGTATCGCCAAGGATCAAGTGAAGTCGGACGTCGACACCTGGTACGGCTCGCAGCGCTGGTAAACAAAACTGAAATATAGCTCTGCCCGAGGGCTTCCCCGCAAGGGGGAGCCCTTTTCATTGCTTGGCAGAAAAATTCACCATCCGTGCAAGCGGCGGTCCGGTTTAACGGGATGACATGGTTCTGCTGCTAGCGGTTGTGCTGCCGCAGCGATCACTGGCGCACAGACACAGGCGTCGCGCGGTTTGGGGAACCGGTCATGCGGTGCGTCTTCGGAATGCTCGTGCTGGCATATGCGTGTCTGGGGACCAGCCCGGTTCACGCCGGCGATCTCGCGTCATACGCGGTGGATGTCGCGCCCAAATCGATATTGGCTGCGAAGTGGCGGACGATGCAGCGTCGCATCGCGGACGATGAAGCACAGCTCCGCGCATGCCGTGCGGATATCTGGACATGCACCGATGGCGAATTGCGTTTCGAGGCCATCGTTGCGGCCGGACGTTTCCGTGAAGGACGCGCCCGGATCGGCGAAATCAATCGTGCAGTCAATCTTGCGATCCGGCCGGTCAGCGACGAGCGCCGCTTCGGCGTCGCCGATCAATGGTCGAGCCCGTTGGAGACGATCAGCGACGGCGCCGGAGATTGCGAGGACTATGCCATCCTCAAATTGCTGGCGCTGAGGGAAGCAGGTTTTGCCAATGACGACCTGAAGCTGCTGATCGTGCACGACGCCGCGACTCGCAGCGATCACGCCGTGGCCGCCGCAAAGCTCGACGGGCGCTGGCTGTTGCTCGACAATCGCCGGTTCGCACTGGTCGATCTGGAATTCACGCAATACCGGCTGCTGGCGAGGCTCGATTCGGATACGGAAAGCCTGCACCACGCCGCGCTCGATGCGCCCGCGGCCGACGCAGCGCTAACGGACGCGCCGCGCGACATCATGTAATGCGCGAGGCGGCCGCGGCCTCTAGCGCCTGGACGCGCGCCTTGTAGGTATCGACCTCGCCCTCCAGCCGCGCGATGTTCTGCAGCAGCCGTTCGCTGGTGAGCTTCAGAAGGTAGAATCCGAAATCCGGATCCTGAAAATACAGCTCGCGTACCTTGTCGTAGATGATGAACAGCACCTGGCCATCCTCGATGCATTCGACGGTGGCGGTGCGCTTGTTGTCGGGCGCGAGGAAACCCAGTTCGCCCATCACCCGGCCGGGCGGCAATTCGACGCCGAATTCCTTGACCAGGAATTTGCCGGTGACGGTGTAGTACATCGCGTTCGCAACGTCGCCCTTGTTGAACAGGACGTCACCCGCCTTGAAGTTCTTCTTGGTCATGAACGGCTTCAGCCATTCCATGTCGAGATCGCCCTGGGAGGCGATCTTTACGCGCTTGACCAGTTGTTGGATCTGATAGAGGCGGAAGCAGTTGATCGGCAGCAGCACCGCGTACATGAAGAATGTCGGCAGCGCCTTCGCCATCAGCCCATAGCCCATGAACAGGATATTGCTGATGATCGCGGCGATACGCAGCGGAATCATGGTCCGCAGCGTCATCGAGGCAACGTAGAATATGGCGCCGATCAGGCCGAGCAGATTTGCCAGGTCCATTTTGGACCTGATGAAATCGACCAGATAGGTGACGAAATAGCCAAAATCCATTGGTCACTCCACGACCGGTCGGGAGAACACGGCGTGTCCCGATTCCTTCCATGTCCGCCGCGCATGAGCAAGAATCGAATATGTATGGCACGGGAATAAACGACGCGGCGATCACTACAAACGAATGACGCCGGGACGCCGCCTGGGGATCGTAGACCTACAGGCGAATCGTCTCGCCCTCGATGGCCGCGATCGTGCCCGGCCGCGCGGCCCGCGCTTGTGCAAGCAGCGCGTCCATCGCCGCGTCGTCATGCTCGGGCGCATGATGAAACAGGCAGAAAGTCCCGGCCCCAGCGGCATCCGCCAGCCTCATGCCGTATTGCCAGGTCGAATGGCCCCAGCCTTTCTTTTCCTCGATTTCTTCCTCGGTATAGGCGGTGTCGTAGATGACGAGATCGGCGCCGGCGGCTGCCGCGATCAGCGCCTCGTCGTGCTCCTCCCGATCACCCTCGTTGTCCGTGAGATAGGCGACCGCCCGCCCCTTGTACTCGATCCGATACCCGGTTGCGCCGCCGGGGTGGTTGAGCGCCACCGTTCGGATGGTCACCTCGCCGCCGGGTGCGATGGCCTCGCCGGCGCGGAAGTCGCGGTAGTCGATATCCGCCTTGAAAGTATCGATGCCGATCGGGAAGAGCGGCTCGCTCATCATGGTCTGCATGACCGATTTCAGCCGGAAGTCGGGTAGCAGATTGCCCGCCCACATCCGGAAGCGGTGCTGCGGACGATAAAACGGCGCGAAAAACGGGATGCCGATGACGTGGTCGTAGTGGCAATGGGTCAGAAGGATGTCGGCATCGATGGCGCCGCCGTCCTGCATCAGCTGGTCGCCGAGTTCGCGCAGTCCCGTGCCGGCATCCAGGATGATCAGGCGCTCGCCGCAACGCACTTCCACACAAGGAGTATTGCCACCATAGCGCTTGGTCGCAGGCCCGGGGCAGGGGAGCGAACCACGCACCCCCCAAAACCGGATCGTGAAGTCTGACATTGACCGAGTCGTCCCCGCGTTGCGGCCGTTCATGGCTCTGCGTGCATCGTAAGCGGCCCGTCCGGCCTGTCACAAGCTCTATCACGCGTATTTGCGCGGAGCCCGGTTAATGCCGCCCTTTCAAACAGGGTAACTGAAGCTGAGTTCATCCGGCGCAACGTTCGTTGTCATTTGGTATCGAAGGCGAATACGCCGTCCCATGACGGCGGTGGTGGCGAAATGCGGAAGGCTTCGATGCGGGACTGGTACAGGTCGAATACGCCAGCGAGGCCGAATGTCTCTTCGGCCTGCTTCGCCCGCTGCAGTGCATTCTCGGCGCCGCTCCAGTCGCGGTCACGATAGCGGGCGAGCATTTCCTGGGTCAGCCCGGTGATGGATTTGAAACCCTCGCTGCCGGCGACGGTGCTGTCGCCAACGAGTGCATAGATGCTTTCCGGTTCATGCTTGCCCTTGACCGTGATCAGGTCGATCTGCAGCGCTGCGAAATGGCCATTGACCTTTTCCGCCGTCCGGGCGCCGATGATGATCGGTACGCCGTAGGTCTTGGTCTGCCCTTCGAGACGCGAGGCCAGATTCACCGGGTCGCCGAGCACCGAATAGTCGAAGCGTAGATCCGAGCCCATATTGCCGACCACGCAGGTACCGGTATTGATGCCTAGTCCGATTTTCATCGGCAGGAACGGGATGCCGTCTTCCAGCGCCTCCGCTTCCCGTTCGTGATTGAGTTCGTCGATCTTGCGCAACATGTCGAGCGCGGCGGCACAGGCGTGTATTTCGTGGTGGGGATCGT
>JAEZBA010000650.1 GCA_023430245.1 Pseudomonadota bacterium | reverse complement strand
TCGAGCAGCACGATGCCCGCAAGAGTCGAAAAGGCGATGGCGAGGTGACGCCACATCATAATGTTCTCATGAAGAGCCCAGCGATCGTTGCGGTGAAGCGTCCGCTCCTTTTAAAGTCCAGACTAGCGCCAGTTTCCGCTGCGCCGCGATGCGCCATCGATTTCTTTGACCGAAGTCGCGCTCGGGCACAGCCGCGAAATGCGCCATTTAGACACAAGCGTGAATTTGAAAGCCGTTGCTTGATCTATCGCAAGGTCATTCAGATTGGTTGACCGTTAGTTTGCCGGACTTGCCAGATAGAGGGATTGGCGATGAATCGCAGAGACCCGAAATCTAGTCCCGTTCCCAGCTACCCCACTGTCGAGATGATCATCGACGCCGTCGCGAACTGGGTCAGCAACTGCCGGCAGGCGATACACTCTTCGAATGAATTTGCCGCGTGTGGACCGGACGAGGTTCGCCGAGTTGCAAGCGACTTCGGTATAGATGCCCACGAGCTTCAAAAGCTGTCCACTCATGGGCCACACTCGGCCGATCTGTTGCAGAAAATGCTTCCCGCCCTGGGTGTCGACTCCGAGGCGCTCACTCGCGCCGACCCCGCCCTGATGCGTGACCTGCAGCGCTTATGCGTCACCTGCGGAAACAAGCGCCGGTGTCAACATGATCTCGCTGAGGGAACCGCGGTCGGCGGCTTTCATGAATTTTGCCCTAATGCGTTCACGCTGGATGCCCTGTTGAGAGCCGGCGGCCCTAAAGACACGCGGCCGAGCTAGCGAGCGTAGGGAGACGATCCCTCGCTGAGGCGAGCCGGTCGGCGCTGTCCCGTCCGGCATGTAACGCCACGCTTTTGCACGCGCTTCCGCGAAGCGTCGCCGGCGACGCGGCGAGCCTCACTTCTCAATGCGGGACAGGTGGCAGCGCTCACCTCAAAGCCGTCGAACAAAAAATCAGCCGTCGATGAGCGGTGTCGGACAGGAAAAGGCAATCAGAGCTGAGCGATCCTCGATGATAACGCCGCGATTGCTGTTGCGGATCCCGTGCTTCGACAGGTTGGAGAAGCTTCGGGACAGGTTTTCAGGCGTCATTCCGAGTAACGATGCGAGCGTGCGTTTGTCGTAATTGATGGCCACCGAACCGGTGCCGCCTTGCTCGGCATCCATCTTCAGGATCCAGTTTGCCAAGCGCTCGCTGCTAGTTCGGTGCTTTTCGTTTTTCAAAGCGCGAACGACCGTACGGTAGCGGGTGGCGAGTTCACCGACTACCGCTCTCGCAAACCCCGCATCGCGACTGAAAAGGTTTCGAAGGCTCGGCGCCGGAATCATCAGGATGCGCGCATGAGTGAGCGTGCGTGCAGATTTCAGGTACGGTTCGTCGCGGATAACGGCTGCCAGGATGAAGGTGGTGACCGGTCCGAGAATGTCGATCGTGGTTTCATGCCCCTTGTGCTCGGCAAACAATTCAACGCTGCCTTCGATCACGACATGAAGAAAGTCGGGCAGCGCGCCCTCGCGAATCAGTTCGAGCCGCGGCGGAAATCGCTGAAGCAGTGCGCCCTCGGTCAGTTCCTCGAACGTCTCGTCCGCGGTGTCACGAAAGAGGGGCAAGTCGCGAATCGAGGCGAGATCTTCAGTGCGCACGACAAACCTGTTGATGGAACAATCTCACCTTAAAACAATTCGCGTTCAGATTTGACTTTTTTCGACTCATCGATTGGCAATAGTCAATTATTCAATCAATTCAGATACTTGAGCTTTCGCAAAGCGGGCATGTTTGGCAACTTTAGAGATGAGCGTGAAGCCAATTCACGGGGCCACTCATGCCAGCCAAACTTCAGGAAACTCCCGAGGGCCAAAGCGCCGCTCTCTGGATGTCGACCATCGCCTTCACGATCTGCTTCGCGGTCTGGACGATTTTTTCCATCATCGGAATTCAGATCAAAAATGATCTGGGGCTGAACGAGACCCAGTTCGGGCTTCTGGTCGGCACCCCCATCCTGACCGGATCCCTTATTCGCATCTTTCTCGGAATCTGGACCGACCAGTACGGCGGGCGGCTCGTCTATACCGCGACGATGCTCGCGGCCGCGGCTGCGACCTACCTGCTCACCTACGCGACCACCTATCCGCAGATGCTGGTGGCTGCGCTCGGCGTCGGCATTGCGGGCGGCTCGTTCGCGGTCGGTGTTGCCTATGTGTCGCGCTGGTACCCGACCTCGAAGCAGGGCACCGCGCTCGGCATTTTCGGTGCTGGCAATGTGGGTGCAGCGGTCACGAAGTTCATCGCGCCGTTCGTGCTGGTCGCGTACGGATGGCACGCAGTGGCGCAGATCTGGGCCGCCGCCATCGCGGTGATGACGATCATCTTCTGGTTCACGACCAAGGACGATCCGGTGCTGGTCGCCCGGCGCGCGAAGGGCGAAAAGCCAAAGAGTGCATGGCTCGAACTCGAGCCGCTGAAGAACGTCCAGGTGTGGCGCTTCTCGCTCTATTACTTCTTCTTGTTCGGCGCCTTCGTTGCGCTTGCGCTTTGGCTGCCGCGCTATCTGATCGGTGTCTACGGCTTCGATATCACCACCGCGGGCATGATCGGTGCGGCCTATTCGGTGCCGGCCTCGATCTTCCGCGCTTATGGCGGTCACCTCTCCGACAAGTACGGGGCGCGCCGCATCATGTACTGGACCTTCATCGTCTCGGTACTGGTCACCTTCATTTTGTCCTATCCGCCGACCCAGTACACGATCAAGGGCATCACCGGCCCGATCAGCTTCCACATGGAGACCGGCATCGGAACGTTCACCGTGCTGGTGTTCGTGCTTGGCTTCTTCATGAGCCTGGGGAAGGCCGCGGTCTACAAGCACATCCCGGTCTATTACCCGAACAATGTCGGCGCGGTCGGCGGCCTGGTCGGCATGATCGGCGGACTGGGCGGCTTTGTTCTGCCGATTATGTTCGGTGTTCTGAACGATCTGACCGGCATCTGGACCAGCTGCTTCATGCTGCTGTTCCTGCTGTCGGGCACCGCCCTGTTGTGGATGCATCTGGCGGTGCACCGCATGGAGCGGGAGGCACGCGAGCCCGAATTGCGCAAGCTGCCTGCGCTGCCGGAAATGGAGTCAATCCATAAGCCGCAGCATGTCGGCAAGCTTGGACCAGCGATCATCGAAGACTGGTGTCCCGAGGACAAAGTGTTCTGGGAGGGCACCGGACGCGCCATTGCCCGACGCAACCTGTGGATATCGATTCCAGCGCTGCTGCTCGCTTTCGCGGTCTGGATGGTGTGGTCGGTGGTGGTGGCGAAACTGCCCGCGGTCGGCTTCCAGTTCACGACCGATCAGTTGTTCTGGCTGGCGGCGATGCCAGGCCTGTCGGGCGCCACGCTTCGAATCTTCTATTCCTTCATGCCGCCGATCTTCGGCGGACGTCTGTGGACCTCGATCGCGACCTGGTCGCTGATGATACCCGCGGTCGGTATCGGCCTTGCGGTACAGAACCCTGATACGCCCTACATCATTTTTCTTGCACTCTCGCTCCTGTGCGGGTTCGGCGGCGGCAACTTTGCCTCGTCGATGGCGAATATCAGCTTCTTCTTCCCGAAATCGGAAAAGGGCAATGCGCTCGCGCTCAATGCCGGCCTCGGCAATCTCGGCGTCAGTGTCGTGCAATTCGTCATTCCTCTTGTGATCACAGCAGGTGTATTCGGCTGGCTTGGCGGCGATCCGCAAGTCGCGACGGATGCGAGTGGCACAACGAAACTGTGGCTGCAGAATGCCGGTTTCGTCTGGGTGCCGTTTATCGCGGTTTCCGCGACCGCAGCCTGGTTCGGCATGAACGACATCGCCGCAATGAAGGCGTCGTTTGCCGATCAGGCAGTCATCTTCCAGCGTAAGCACAACTGGATCATGTGCTGGCTCTATACCGGCACCTTCGGCTCCTTCATCGGCTACTCAGCGGGCTTTCCGCTGCTGGCCAAAACCCAGTTTCCGCAGGTCGATTCGCTGAAGCTCGTGTTCCTTGGACCGCTGGTCGGTGCATTGTCGCGGTCGGCAACCGGTTGGCTGTCGGACAAGTATGGCGGCGCGCGCGTAACCTTTTGGGTCTTCATCCTGATGATCGCGGCGGTGGGCGGCGTCCTCTACTTCCTCGGCATCAAGGATCAGCCGCACGCCTTCGTCGGCTTCTTCGCGATGTTTATGATCCTGTTCTTCGCGACCGGCGTCGGCAACGCATCCACCTTCCAGATGATCCCGGCGATCATGCGTGCGGAGATGCCACGGCTCGAGCCGAAGCTCGGTGCGGCCGAGCGGATTCGTCAGGCCGACATGGAATCGGCGGCGATCATCGGCTTCACGTCGGCGGTCGCGGCCTACGGCGCCTTCTTCATCCCGAAGAGCTACGGCTCCTCGATTGCGATCACCGGCGGACCCGAGCTGGCGCTGTGGGGCTTCATGATCTTCTACGTCACCTGTGTCGCGGTGACCTGGTTCTACTACACGCGGCGCCACGGTCTGCTGCGCGACATCGAACGCGGCGGAAAAATGCCGGCTGCGGCGCAACCGGCAGAGTGAGAGGACGAACATGAGCCATTTTCTGGACCGCCTGACTTTCTTCAAGCGCGTCACCGACGAGTTCGCCGACGGCCACGGTATTGTCACCAACGAGGATCGCCGCTGGGAAGATGGCTATCGCAAGCGCTGGCAGCATGACAAGATCGTGCGTTCGACGCATGGTGCGAACTGCACCGGTTCCTGCTCGTGGAAGATCTACGTCAAGGGCGGGATCGTCACCTGGGAGACGCAGCAGACCGACTATCCGCGCACACGGCCCGATCTGCCGAACCACGAGCCGCGTGGTTGTTCGCGGGGCGCAAGCTATTCCTGGTATCTGTATTCCGGCAACCGCGCGAAATATCCGCTGGTGCGCTCAAGGCTGCTCAAGCTGTGGCGCAAGGCGAGGGCGGTTCGCACGCCGGTCGCGGCATGGGCGTCCATCGTCGAAGACCCGAAAAAGCGTAGCGCCTACACTACGAAGCGCGGTCACGGCGGCTTTGTACGCGCGACCTGGGACGAGGTGACGGAGATCGTTGCCGCCGCCAACGCCTATACCGTCAAGAACCACGGCCCCGACCGGGTCATCGGCTTCTCGCCGATCCCGGCGATGTCGATGGTGTCCTACGCAGCCGGTTCGCGCTACCTGTCGCTGCTCGGCGGAGTTTGTATGTCGTTCTATGACTGGTATTGCGACCTGCCGCCGGCGTCGCCGCAGACCTGGGGCGAGCAGACCGATGTTCCCGAAAGCGCCGATTGGTACAATTCCGGCTTCCTGATCCTGTGGGGCTCGAACGTCCCGCAGACCCGCACGCCCGACGCGCATTTCTACACCGAGGCGCGCTACCGCGGCGCCAAGAGTGTGGTGATCTGTCCGGCCTATTCAGAAGCGTCTAAATTCGCCGCCCTCTGGATCTCGGTGAAGCAGGGCACCGACTCAGCGCTCGCAATGGCGATGGGTCACGTGATCCTGCGCGAATTCCATGTCGACCGGCAGGCCAAGTATTTCATCGACTACGCGCGCCAGTATACGGACATGCCATTTCTGGTGCGGCTGGTGAAATCCGAGGGACGGCTCGTGCCTGAGCGGCTCGTGCGCGCCTCGGATTTCACCGAAAATCTAGGCCAGACCAATAATCCGGAATGGAAGACCGTCGCCTATGACGAGGCGAGCGGCGAGCTCGTGGTGCCGAACGGCTCGGTCGGCTTCCGCTGGGGGGAGAAGGGCAAGTGGAATCTCGAGGAAAAGGACTCCGCGGGACGCGACACGAAGCTCCGCCTGTCGCTTGCCGACGTGAAGGATGAGCTTGCCGACGTTGCCTTCCCCTATTTCGGCAACCGTGAGCACGACCACTTCGCCGGCACCGACCATCCCGACGTGCTCGTCCGCAAAGTCCCCGCCAAGCGCGTCACGCTTGCCGACGGCGAAGCGCTGGTGGCATCGGTGTACGACCTGTTCCTTGCCAATTACGGCGTCGATCGCGGCTTCGGTGGCGAGCATGTCGCCAAATCCTATGACGAGAACGTGCCCTATACGCCGGCCTGGGCGGAACAGATCAGCGGCGTGTCCCGCGATCAGATCGTCACGGTGGCGCGCGAGTTCGCGCTCAAAGCCGAAAAGACCAATGGCCGCTCGATGATCATCATCGGTGCCGCAATGAACCACTGGTATCATTGCGACATGAATTACCGCGGCGTCATCAACATGCTGGTGATGTGCGGATGTGTCGGTCAGTCGGGCGGCGGCTGGTCGCATTATGTCGGGCAGGAGAAGCTGCGTCCGCAATCGGGCTGGCTGCCGCTCGCCTTCGGTCTCGACTGGAGCCGGCCGCCACGTCAGATGAACTCCACATCGTTCTTTTATGCTCATACCGATCAGTGGCGCTACGAAGCGCTCGGTGTAGAGGAAATCATTTCGCCAACGGCCCCTGAAGGAGTGTGGGACGGGGCACTGATAGACTACAACGTGCGCTCCGAGCGCATGGGCTGGCTGCCGTCCGCGCCGCAGCTCAAGCAGAACCCGCTATCGATTGCGAAAGATGCCACGACCGCGGGACTGGAGGCGAAGGACTATGTTGCCAAGGCGCTGAAGTCCGGCGAATTGCAGATGTCCTGCGAGGATCCGGATCATCCGGACAATTGGCCGCGCAACATGTTCGTATGGCGCTCCAATCTGCTCGGGTCTTCAGGTAAAGGTCATGAATACTTTCTGAAGCATCTGCTCGGCACTTCGCATGGCGTGCAAGGCAAAGATCTCGGCGAGACCGGCCGCAAGAAGCCGAAAGAGGTTGCCTGGCATGAGGACGCGCCGATCGGAAAGCTCGACCTCCTGGTGACTCTCGATTTTCGCATGTCCACGACCTGCGTCTATTCCGACATCGTCCTGCCCACAGCGACCTGGTACGAAAAGAACGATCTCAACACTTCCGATATGCATCCGTTTATCCATCCGCTGACCGCGGCGATTGATCCGGTTTGGGAATCGCGCAGCGACTGGGACATCTACAAGTCGATCGCGAAGGCGTTCTCGAAGGTCGCGCCGGAGGTGCTCGGCGTCGAGAAGGACGTGGTGCTGACCCCGATCATGCACGACACGCCGGCCGAGATCGCGCAGGCGTTGGACGTCAAGGACTGGAAGAAGGGCGAGATCGAGCCGATCCCCGGCAGGACCATGCCGTCGGTGACGGTGGTCGAACGCGACTATCCCAATCTCTACAAGCGCTTCACCGCACTTGGCCCGCTGATGTCGAAGCTTGGCAATGGCGGCAAGGGAATGTCCTGGAATACCGAGCATGAAGTCGAATTCCTGAAAAGCCTGAATGGCGTCGTGACCGGGGAAGGGGCGACCAAGGGGCTTGCGAAGATCGAAACCGACATCGACGCAACCGAGGTGATCCTGTCGCTTGCGCCGGAGACCAATGGTGAGGTGGCGGTCAAAGCCTGGCAGTCGCTTTCGACCTTCACCGGTCGCGACCACGCGCATCTCGCCATCCACAAGGAGGACGAGAAAATCCGCTTCCGCGATGTGGTGGCGCAGCCGCGGAAGATCATTTCCTCTCCAATCTGGTCCGGGTTGGAGAGCGAGAAGGTCTGTTACAACGCCGGCTATACCAATGTGCATGAACTGATCCCGTGGCGCACGCTCACCGGGCGCCAGCAGATGTACCAGGATCACCTGTGGATGCGGGCGTTCGGTGAAGCGCTGTGCGTCTATCGACCGCCGGTCGACCTCAAGACCGTCAAGCCGATCATCGATCAGAAGCCGAACGGCGAGAAGCAGGTCGTCCTCAACTTCATCACGCCGCATCAGAAATGGGGGATCCACTCGACCTATACCGACAATCTCCTGATGCTGACGCTGTCGCGTGGCGGGCCCGTCGTCTGGATCAGCGAAGTCGACGCGAAAGCGGCCGGCATCGTCGATAACGACTGGATCGAGGCTTACAACACCAATGGCGCTTTGGTGGCGCGTGCGGTGGTGTCGCAGCGCGTGAAGCAGGGGATGTGCCTGATGTATCACGCGCAGGAAAAGATCGTGAACGTGCCGGGTTCCGAAGTGACGGGCCAGCGCGGCGGCATCCACAATTCGGTGACGCGTACCGTGCTGAAGCCGACGCACATGATCGGGGGCTACGCCCAGCAGTCCTACGGCTTCAACTATTACGGCACGATCGGTACGAACCGCGACGAGTTCGTCATCGTCCGCAAGATGGTCAAGGTGGACTGGCTCGACCAGCCGACCGCCGATCAGCCCGAACAACTCACCGTCGCCCGCAAGCTGGAGGCTGCAGAATGAAAATCCGCGCGCAAATCGCGATGGTGCTCAATCTCGACAAGTGCATCGGGTGTCACACCTGCTCGGTCACCTGCAAGAACGTCTGGACCAATCGCGAGGGCATGGAATATGCCTGGTTCAACAACGTCGAGACCAAGCCGGGCATCGGATACCCGAAGGATTGGGAAAACCAGAAGCGCTGGAATGGCGGCTGGACCCGCAAACGCAACGGCAAGATCGAGCCGAAGATCGGATCGAAATGGCGGGTGCTGGCGAACATCTTCGCCAATCCGGATTTGCCCGAGATCGACGACTATTACGAGCCGTTTACCTTCGACTACGAGCATCTGCAGAAGACCCCCGAAGTGCCGGCATTCCCGACGGCGCGTCCGCGTTCGCTGATCACCGGCGAGCGCATGGAAAAGATCGAATGGGGCCCGAACTGGGAGGAGATTCTGGGTGGCGAATTCGCCAAGCGCTCGCAGGATTACAATTTCGAGGGCGTGCAGAAGGAAATCTACGGCCAGTTCGAAAACACCTTCATGATGTACCTGCCACGGCTGTGCGAGCATTGCCTCAATCCGGCTTGCGTGGCGGCGTGTCCGTCGGGTGCGATCTACAAGCGCGAGGAGGATGGCATCGTCCTGATCGATCAGGACAAATGTCGCGGCTGGCGCATGTGCGTGTCGGGCTGCCCGTACAAAAAGATCTATTACAACTGGCAGAGCGGAAAGTCGGAGAAGTGCATCTTCTGCTTCCCGC
>JAEZBA010000645.1 GCA_023430245.1 Pseudomonadota bacterium | reverse complement strand
CCGCTGACTTCCGCAAGCAACTGGCGGAAGGCAAGACGCTCGATGACATCCTGGTCCCGGCCTTCGCGACCGTCCGCGAGGCGGGCAAGCGCGTTCTCGGCCAGCGCCATTTCGATGTCCAGCTGATCGGCGGCATGATCCTGCACGAAGGCGGTATCGCCGAAATGAAGACCGGCGAAGGCAAGACGCTGGTCGCGACACTTGCGGTCTATCTCAATGCGCTCGCCGGCAAGGGTGTGCATGTCGTCACAGTGAACGACTATCTCGCCAAGCGGGACGCCGAGTGGATGGACCAGATCTACAGCTTCCTCGGCCTGACCACCGGCATCATCGTGCATGGCCTCGACGATGAGGAGCGCAAGAAGGCCTACGACTGCGACATTACCTATGCCACCAACAACGAGCTCGGCTTCGACTATCTGCGCGACAATATGAAGTACCGGCTCGAGGACATGGTGCAGCGCGGGCATGTCTTTGCCATCGTCGACGAGGTCGATTCTATTCTGGTCGACGAGGCGCGCACGCCGCTGATCATTTCCGGCCCGCTCGACGATCGCTCCGATTTCTACAACACCATCGACAAGTACATTCCGCGCCTCGACAAGACCGATTACGAGGTCGACGAGAAGCAGCGCACGGTGCATCTCACCGAAGCGGGCATGGAAAAGATGGAGCAGTGGCTGCGCGACGACGAATTGCTCAAGGGCGATTCGCTCTACGACATCGAGAACGTCTCGACCGTGCATCACGTCAATCAGGGTCTGCGCGCGCACAAGCTGTTCCAGCGCGACAAGGACTACATCGTGCGCAACGGCGAAGTGGTGATCATCGATGAGTTTACCGGCCGCATGATGCCCGGCCGCCGCTATTCGGAAGGACTGCATCAGGCGCTGGAGGCGAAGGAACACCAGCCGATCCAGCCGGAAAACCAGACGCTCGCCTCGATCACCTTCCAGAATTACTTCCGCATGTACGACAAGCTCGGCGGCATGACCGGCACCGCGCTGACCGAAGCGGACGAGTTTCTCGACATCTACAATCTCACGGTGGTCGAAGTGCCGACCAACCGTCCGATGGTCCGCGACGATCAGGACGACGAGGTCTATCGCACCAACACGGAGAAGTACCGCGCGATCATCGCGCTGCTGGAAGATTGCAAGCAGCGCGGCCAGCCGGTCCTGGTCGGTACGACCTCGATCGAAAAGTCGGAAACCCTCGCCGAAATGCTGCGCAAGGAAGGCTGGGAGGCACACGACTTCAGCGATCCGAATGCTTTCGCCGCGCTTTATACCGGCGATGAGGGCGCCAAGAAGGCCAAGGTCTTCGCCATCCTGAACGCGCGTTACCACGAGCAGGAAGCGTATATCGTTTCGCAGGCCGGCGTTCCGGGCGCGATCACCATCGCGACCAACATGGCTGGCCGCGGCACCGACATCCAGCTCGGTGGCAATGCCGACATGCGCATCAAGCAGGAGCTGGACGGCGTCGAGGGCGAGGAACGCGAGAGGCGGGAGAAAGAGATTCGCGATCAGGTGGCGCGTCTGAAAGAAAAGGCGCTGGCCGCCGGCGGGTTGTTCGTGCTCGGCACCGAGCGCCATGAAAGCCGCCGTATCGACAACCAGTTGCGTGGCCGTTCGGGCCGTCAGGGCGACCCCGGCCGTTCGAAATTCTTCCTGTCGCTGGACGACGACCTGATGCGGATTTTCGGATCGGACAAGCTCGAGGGCATGTTGACCAAGCTCGGCCTGAAAGAGGGCGAGGCCATCATCCATCCCTGGATCAACAAGGCGCTGGAAAAGGCGCAGCAGAAGGTCGAGGCGCGCAATTTCGACCTGCGCAAGAACATCCTGAAATACGACGATGTCGCCAACGATCAGCGCAAGGTGATCTTCGACCAGCGCATCGACCTGATGAAGGATGACAATGTCTCCGACACCGTGGCCGATATGCGCCACGCGCTGATCGACGAAATGGTGTCCAAGCATATTCCGGAGAATGCCTATCCGGAGCAGTGGGACACGACCGGCCTTCAGGACGCGGTGAAGCACATCCTCAATCTCGACCTGCCGGTTCAGGACTGGGCGAAAGAAGAGGGCATTGCCGACGAGGAAGTGCGCGAGCGCATCACCAAGCGCGCCGACGAGCACATGGCGGCGAAGGTTGCACAGTACGGCCCCGAGGTCATGGGCTATGTCGAGAAGTCGATCCTGCTGCAGACGCTGGATCATCTGTGGCGCGAGCATCTGGTGATGCTCGAGCACCTGCGTCAGGTCGTGGGCTTGCGCGGCTATGGCCAGCGCGATCCGCTGCAGGAATACAAGTCGGAAGCGTTCCAGCTGTTCGAGGCGCTGATCGCCAACATGCGCGAAGGCGTGACCGCGCAATTGATGCGCGTCGAAGTGATGCAGGCGCCGCCCGAAGATCAGCAGCAGCAGCTTCCCTATATGGAAGCGCACAAGATCGATCCGTTTACCGGCGAAGACGAGATGGCGTATGCGGACGCCACGTTGTCTCCGGCGATGGCGGGTGGAAACGGGGCGCAGCGCGCGGTCGATCGCGATCCCAAGAATCCGGCGACCTGGGGCAAGGTCGGGCGCAACGAAGTCTGCCCGTGCGGGTCGGGCAAGAAGTACAAGCATTGCCACGGCCGCTTCGGGTGATGTGATCGCGGTTCGCGCAAAAGTCTGATAATTGTCAAGGCCGGGCTCAAGCCCGGCCTTTCTGCTTGGAGTGTCCGCTGTCAACGCAGCCGAACTAACCTTGCGGCCACGCGTTGGCGTTCATCAGACTGATCCAGCGAGTGATAAAAATGCAGGTCCCTCTCGAAATTGCGTTTCACAATGTCGAGCATTCAGATTGGGCTGAAGGCGAAATCCGAAACCATGTCGCCCGCCTCGAAGATATCTACAAGCGGGTGACCTCTTGCCGTGTGCGCGTCGATCAGCGTGCGAGCAATGCGCAGCAGACAATTCCACCGGTGGTGCGCATCGAGATCGGACTGCCGGGTCACAAGGATATCGTCGTTGCGCATGAACCGGAGCGCCTGCAGCGGAAATTTCAGCGGCCGGATCTGCATAACGCGATCAACGAGGCATTCCGGATCGCCGAACGGCAGCTCTCCGAGTTCAAGGACAAGCTTGCGGATCGTACAAAGACGGCGCTGACGCACGAAGCCGCCAATGAATTTCTGGGCCAGGTGGCGGAAATGGCCCCGGAAAAGGACCATGGCTTCGTGATGACCAAGGAAGGCGGGCTGCTCTATTTCCATCGCAACGCCGTGTTGATCGGCGATTTCGACCGGCTCCGGCGCGGCCATGCGGTGAGCTATGTCGAGGAGGTCGGCGATACGGGGCCGATGGCGACCAAGATCCGCGTGAAAGCTGCACCGAACGGTGCCGGCACCTGACCCGCCAGCCTGACAACTGGCGCCTGCCCGGACAATTACCGGAAGGCGCTCCAGCGGCTGTCGAAATTGTTCGAGGACGGCGCCGGCTGCGCGCCGTTCATCATCGCGCCGGATGGAGCGGGCGCGGGGTTGGGCTCAGGCGCCTGTGCGGTCTTCACCTTTGCAGCGTCATCGCGACTGGCGGCCTGACTC
>JAEZBA010000640.1 GCA_023430245.1 Pseudomonadota bacterium | reverse complement strand
ATGTGCACCTGCTCGTTCTGTGCATACATCGCGTATTTCGACAGCGGCTGCAGATGCTCCCAGCAGCACAGCGCGCCGACACGGCCGAGCGGCGTTTCGAACACGGTGAGGTCGGATCCATCGCCTTCCCCGTAAACAGTACGCTCGACATGCGTCGGCTTCAGCTTGCGCCGCATCGCAATCGTTTCGCCGTCCGGCCCGATGATCCATTGCCCCATATAGAGCGAGCCACCCTGTTTCTCGCTGTGGCCCATAACGACCATGATGTTGTTGTCCTTGGCGGCCTTGGCGAGACGATCGGCCTGCGGCGAGCCATAGACCAGCGAATTATCGTGATAGCGCTGAACGAACTGCATGCCCCAGGCGGGCGAGTCCAGCCAGATGAACCACGGATAACCCGGGATGAACGTTTCCGGGAACGCGATCAGCGACGCGCCATTTGCGGCCGCCTCCTCGATCAGCGCGACGCACTTGTCGACCGTCTTGTCGAGATCGAGGAATACCGGCGCAGCCTGCACGGCTGCGGCCTTGAACTTCGGATGGCTGACGGACATCGGATCGCTCCTGCGCTGCGGTGGCGTTGCGCCCCGGCTCGGCGCAACGTTAGCGCCGCGCGTTTTTCCCGCTTGCCTCCGGCTCGCGTCCGACTTGACTGAGAGTCGCAACTGCGGAGGCGATTTGCCTCATTTTTCGCGTAGACAGCGTGGCGCGGCTTGTTACCCTTGGTACCCATGCACAGGATGTGGTCCACAGACATTGTGGAAGCGCGCGACCGGCTCTCCTACTGGATCGAGGCGGTCTGCAACACCTATGTGCAGCTCGAATGCGATACACCGCAGCGCGATCGCGTCTTCAACGGCACCATTGAAGCCAACCGGCTTGCGACGCTCGGGCTCTCGCGCGTGACGTCATCACCGCAATGGGTGCGGCGCACGCCGCAGAAGATCGCGCGCGCCACCGAGGATTTTTTCCTCGTGAGCATCCAGACCAAGGGCCGCGGCAAGATCGTACAGGACGGCCGCATCGCCGATCTCGCGCCCGGCGACTTCGCGCTCTACGACTCGACAAGGCCTTACGAACTGATTTTCGATGAGCCATTCCAGCAGCATGTCTTGCAATTGCCCGGCGCCGTTCTTCGCGGCCGCCTGCGCAATACCGAGGCGCTGACCGCGCGCAAGGTGTGCGGCGACCGCGGCGCCGGTCATCTGATGATCGGCATGATCAACACCCTCGCAGCCGATATCGACACGCTGGAAGCCGGGTCGGTTGCCGCCATCGCCGAGAGCGTCGAGAATATCCTGGTCGCCGGCCTGTGTTCGCTGCCTGGCACCGCGGATCCCGCGGTGTCGCAGCTCACCACTTATCATCGCGACCAGATCAAGACATACGTTCTGCGGCACCTGCGCGATCCACAATTGTCGGTGCATGCGATCGCAGCGCATCTGCGGCTGTCGCCGAGCACGATCTACCGGGCTTTCGCAAGCGAACCGATTTCGCTCAACAGCTGGATCTGGAACCAGCGCCTCGACGGCGCGAAGCGTGACGTCTGCGATCCGGCGCTGGCGGGCCGGACCATCACCGAGATTGCGTTCGGCTGGGGCTTCAACGACGCGGCGCATTTTAGCCGCATCTTCCGCGCCCGCTTCGGGTGTTCGGCGAGGGAGTTGCGGGCGGAGTGTATCAGGAAGGCGTGAGCCTCATCGCGCCGGGACGCCGCGCATCTCGTCCGTCTCCGCCGCCGCATAGCGCTTGCTGAGCAGCGAGGCGGCAACCACCACGATCGCGACGAAGGCGATCATGATGGTGGAGATGGCGTTGATCTCAGGCTTCACCCCGAGCCGGACCTCGGAATAGATCCGGATCGGCAGGGTGGTGGCGCCGGGCCCGGTGGTGAAGCTCGCAATAACGAGATCGTCCAGCGACAGCGTAAAGGCCAGCATGAAACCCGCGAGCACGGCCGGCATGATCAGCGGCAGCGTGACCGTCAGGAAGGTGCGGAACGGCGTACACCCCAGATCCATCGCCGCCTCCTCCAGGCTCCAGTCGAAGGATAGCAGCCGGGACTGAACGATGACGGTGACGAAGCACATGGTCAGCGTGGTATGCGCCAGCGTGGTGGTGAACATGCCGCGCTCGATATCGACAGCGACGAACAGAAGCAGCAGCGACAGCCCGATAATCACTTCCGGCATCACCATCGGGGCGTAGACCATCGCCGATAACGGCAGCCGGCCGCGGAACCGGCCCATCCGCACCAGTGCGAGCGCGGCAAGCGTGCCGAGAATGGTCGCGAGCAAGGCGCTCATGAAGGCAATCCGGATGCTGACCCAGGCGGCCTGCAGGATCGCAGAATCGTCGAGCAGCGCGCGATACCAGCGCAGCGACCAGCCGCCCCAGACCGCGACCATCTTGGAATCGTTGAAGGAATAAATGATCAGAATCGCGATCGGCACATAGAGGAACACAAGCCCAAGCGCGACGGATACGATGTTGAAGGGCGAGGTGCGGCGCTGCATCCTCACCTCCGCTCCAGCGCGCGCATCTGCACCGCCTGATAGAACAGGATCGGTACCAGCAGGATCGCCAGCAGCACGGTCGCCAGTGCTGACGCCACCGGCCAGTCCTTGTTGGAGAAGAATTCGGTCCACAGCGTCTGGCCGATGAACAGGGCGTCCGACCCGCCGAGCAGATCGGGAATCACGAACTCGCCGGTGATCGGGATGAAACAGAGCAGCGAGCCGGCGATCACGCCGGGCAAGGCGAGTGGCAACGTCACCAGCCAGAACGCCTTCCAGCGCGGACAACCGAGATCGGCGGCCGCTTCCAGCAACGTCTCGTCCATCTTCTCGAACGAGGCATAGAGCGGCAGCACCATGAACGGCAGATAGGAATAGACGATGCCGATGAAGATCGCGGTATCGGTGGCAAGCCAGGTCACCGGCGCGGAGATGATGCCGAGCGCGAGCAGCGCATCGTTGAACAACCCATCGCGCTGCAGGATGGTGATCCAGGCATAGATCCGGATCAGGAACGCGGTCCAGAACGGCAGGATCACGGCGACGACGAGGACGGGCTGCAGCCGGCGCGGGCTGCGCGCCATGCCGTAGGCGATCGGGATGCCGATCGCGAGCAGGATCAGGGTCGATATCAACGCAAAGGTCAGGCTGCGCAGATAGGACGACAGATAGAGCCAGTCGCCGAACAGCAATCGGAAATTCTCAAAGGACAGCGCGCCGAAGAACTCCTTCACGCCGTGCCATCCGGCCGTGAGATCGAAGACCGGACTGTAGGGCGGCTGCGCCAGCTCGGTTTGCGACAGCGCGATCCGCAGCACGATCAGAAACGGCACCAGCAAAAAGACGATCAGCCACGCAAAGGGAATGCCGATCACGGCGCGGCGGTACCATCGGTCGAATGTCGCAGGACCGGCCATGGTCAGTTCCGGATCAGCACGCCGGCCTCCGGCGCAAAGGTGAGCCAGGCCTCATCGCCACGATGCAACAGGCTCGACGCGCGGCGGTCCCGGTTCGCGACCAAGGCCTTGACGATCTGGCCGTGCTGATCGCGGATCGTGTAGACCGACAGATCGCCAAGATACGCGATATCGGCGACATGGCCGTGCAGCATGTTCTGGGCATCGGCTACGGGCTCGCGCGACAGCTCGATCTTCTCCGGCCGGATGGCGACCGACGCGGTGACGCCGTCATCGAACCCATCCCTGCGCGTCACGATCAGCCGGCCGGCCTTGGTATCGATCGCGGCAAGACCGCCACGATGGCTGGAAATCGGACCCTCGAACAGGTTCACCTCGCCGATGAATTCGGCCACCCAGCGGGTCTTCGGGTCTTCGTAGATCTCGGCCGGGGTTCCGACCTGGACCAGCTTGCCCTCATGCATGACGCCGAGACGGCCGGCCATGGTCATCGCCTCTTCCTGGTCGTGGGTGACGATGATGAAAGTCAGACCGAGCCGCTGCTGCAGCGCCATCAATTCGAACTGGGTCTCATCGCGCAGCTTCTTGTCCAGCGCGCCAAGCGGCTCGTCGAGCAGGGACACCTTGGGCGATTTGGCCAGCGCACGAGCCAGCGCCACGCGCTGGCGCTGGCCGCCGGACAATTGATGCGGCTTGCGGTGACCGAATTGCTCGAGCTTCACCAGCGCCAGCATCTCGGCGACGCGCTCAGCGATCGCCTGCTTGCTCCATCCTTCCTGGCGCAGGCCGAACCCGACATTTCCCGCGACACTGAGGTGCGGGAACAGCGCGTAGCTCTGGAACATCATGTTCACTGGGCGCTCATACGGCGGCACGCCGACGATGTCCTGGCCGTCGAGACGCACCTCGCCCGCGGCCGGCGTCTCGAACCCGGCCAGCATGCGCAGCAGCGTGGTCTTGCCGCATCCCGACGGGCCCAGCAGCGCGAAGAATTCCCCCGGCGCGATATCGAGCGAGACATTGTCCACGGCCGTGAACGAGCCGAAGCGCTTGGTCACGCCGGAAAAGCGCACCATCGGCGTCGTTAATTGTGGCCGGTCCGGAGCAATGGCCGGGTGATCGGGCATGACAAATTCCGAGAGAAGGAAGGGCGATTCCGTTCCGTCTCGGAAGCTAGTCGGCTTGGGCGCGAGGCTCAAGCCGCTGCGGCCCGGAGTTCGCCGCGCGCCGCTCCTGACCGATCACCGCGCGAGGCTTAGCCGAGCCAGGCCGGCTCGGGCGCAGCCTCGATGGTCTCGATATTGCCGGCAATCTTGCGCGGCGCCGGACCGTAATAGTCGCCGATCCGGACCATCTCGCGCGGCTTCACTCGGATCGCAACGATGCGTTCGAAGATCGTCTTGGCCGAGACCGGTTTGCACAGGAACTCATTGACCCCCAGCCGCACCGCCTCGATGACCTTTTCCCGCTCGACCTGGCCGGTCAGCATGATGACCGGAATCGCGGGCACCGGGAATGTCAGCGGCGAACGGACAATGCGCATGAATTCCGCGCCGTTGATGTCGGGCATGTCCCAGTCGAGAATGACGACATCGGGATTGAGCGTGATAATCGCTTCAAGCCCGCTGACGCCGTCCTGCGCGTCGTAATAGGTCCTAATCCCGTTCGCCTGCAGAAGGCTTCGGATCACCTTGCGCATATAATAATCGTCGTCGACGACGAGGACGCGCGTCGACCGGACGAGTTCCTGGATGCCTTTCGCAGAATACGACTTCACGCGCTCACCGTGCCTCTACCGATTTTGATTTTGTTTATCTGAGCATTGTCGGGTTTCGGCGGCCTGAAGCATGCGGCGACAATTTGAATCGATTAACCGGCAAGCGGAACCCGGCATCACGGCCGCATCAACGTGCGATCCACCGCGTCGCGCCAGCCCTGCCATTTCCGCTCACGGACGGAACGCTCCATCTGCGGCTCAAAACGGCGATCGCGGCGCCAGGCGGCCGCGAAGCCATCAAAATCGGGACAGATCCCCGCCGACAGGCCGGCAAGATAGGCGGCGCCCAGAGCCGTGGTCTCCATGATCTGCGGGCGGTCGACCGGCGCATCGAGGATGTCAGCGAGAAATTGCATAGCTGCATTACTGGCGCTCATACCGCCATCGACGCGCAGAACGGTTCCGGCCGCTGCCGGCCAGTCGGCATGCATGGCCTCGATCAGGTCGCGGGTCTGGTAACCAACTGCCTCGAGCGCCGCGCGCGCGAACTCGGCCGCACCGGAATTGCGGGTCAGACCGAACATGGCGCCGCGCGCCTGGGCGTCCCAATAGGGCGCGCCGAACCCGACAAAGGCCGGCACCAGATAGACCTGCTCCGCCGGATCGCTGCGTGCGGCCAATGCATCGGTGTCCGACGACGCCGCAATCAGCTTCAGCCCGTCACGCAACCATTGCACCGCGGCGCCGGCGACGAAGATCGCCCCCTCCAGCGCATAGGTGCGCTGTCCGCCGATCTGATAGGCGATCGTGGTCAGCAGCCGGTTGCGCGAGGCCACCGCGCGGTCGCCGGTATTGAGCAGCGCGAAACAGCCGGTGCCGTAGGTCGATTTCATCATGCCTGGGGTGAAACAGGCCTGCCCGATGGTCGCCGCCTGCTGGTCGCCGGCCACGCCGCGGATCGGAGTTGCGCCGCCCAGGATCGCGGTGTTGCCGTAGCTTCCGGTGCAATCCATCACATCGGGCAGCAGCGCCAGCGGAATGCCGAACAGGTCAGCCAGTTCCGCGTCCCACTGGCCGGTATGGATGTCGAACAGCAGCGTGCGCGCGGCGTTGGTCGCATCGGTTGCATGCACGCGGCCGCCGGTCAGCCGGTAGATCAGATAGCTGTCGACGGTGCCAAAGGCGAGTTGTCCCGCTTCCGCGGCCTCGCGCGCACCTGCGACATTGTCGAGCAGCCAGGCGATCTTGGTCGCGGAAAAATACGGGTCGAGCACCAGCCCGGTCTTGGCCGCAATCGCCGCTTCATGGCCCGCCGCACGCAGACCGGCGCAGATGTTCTCGGTGCGGCGATCCTGCCAGACAATCGCGTTGTGGATCGGCTTGCCGGTGGCGCGATCCCAGATCAGCGTGGTCTCGCGCTGATTGGTGATCCCGATCGCAGCGATGTCGCTTGCGGCAAGGCCGGCCCGGGCGACTGCATCCGCCACCGTTGACGTGACGCTCGCCCAGATCTCCTCCGGATCGTGCTCGACCTGACCCGGCGCGGGGTAGATCTGGCGGAATTCCAGCTGGGCCATGGCCAGCGGCCGCAGCGTATCGTCGAACACGATGGCCCGCGTCGAGGTGGTGCCCTGGTCGATTGCGAGGAGCGCCATGTCAGGTCACCACATCATGTCAGGTCACCACATCAGGTCACAAGCCGCAGCGCCGGTAACGGCGACATGAAGCGCTGCAGCGCCGCCCGCTCGATATCCGAGACGCGCAGCCCAAGTTTGCTCCGGCGCCACAACACATCATCGGCATCGACCGCGAATTCCTTCGTCATCAGATAGCGGACCTCGGCTTCAGTGAGATCGGCACCGAAGCTCATGCCAAGGTCTGCATAGCTTTCGGCCGCGCCCAGGATATCGCCGATCCGGGTGCCGTAAGCGCGCACCAGACGCACGGCATGCTGCTCCTGCAGGAACGGCCAGGTGCGGAGCGCCTGTGCAACCTGCGTGTCTACCCCGTTATACGGAAAGTCGCCGCCCGGCAGCGGCACGCGGGCGGTCCACGGCCGGCGGGGCTCAAACATGTCTGCGAGCTTCCCGAGCGCCGCCTCCGCAAGCTTGCGGTAGGTCGTGATCTTGCCGCCATAGACGGTGAGCAGCGGCGCGTTGCCGAAGCTCTTGTCCAAGGCGAGGTGATAATCGCGCGTAACCTCTTCCGGCTTTTTCGAGCCGTCATCGTAGAGCGAGCGCACGCCGGCGAAAGCACGGACGATATCGTCCGGCGTGACCGGCTGGCGGAAATAGCGCGACGCCGTCTCGCAGAGATAGGCGATTTCCGCGCCAGACGGAGCGACGCCGGCCGGATCGCCCTGGAAATTCTCGTCGGTCGTGCCGATCAGCGTGTAGTCGCGCTCGTACGGCAGGGCAAAGACGACGCGGCGATCGGGGTTCTGGAAGATGTAGCCGGTGTCGTGATCGAACAGTTTCGGCACCACGATATGGCTGCCCTTGACCAACCGGACCCGGGCAGGTCCGGATACGCGGATCACGGTTTCGGCCACGAGTCCGGCCCAGGGCCCGGCAGCATTCACCAGCGCGCGCGCCGTCACCACGTCGCGCTTGCCGCGGGCATTCAGGATCAGCCGCCATTCCTCGCCCCGTTCGGCGCGGACGCATTTGGTGTGGGTGCGGATGCTGGCGCCGCGTTCGGCCGCATCGAGGGCATTGAGCACCACGAGCCGTGAATCGTCGACCCAGCAATCCGAGTACAGGAATCCGTATTGGTAGGCCCGCTTCAGCGGTGTGCCGAGCACGTTATGGGTGAGGTCGACGGTGCGGGTCGGCGGCAGGATTTTGCGCCCGCCGAGATGGTCGTAGAGGAACAGGCCGAGCCGGATCAGAAGCGGCGAGCGCATGTCCGGCTGCGGCGGCAGGAGGAAACGCAGCGGCCGGATGATATGCGGCGCGTTGCGTAACAGGACCTCACGCTCCTTCAGCGCCTCGCGCACCAGCAGAAACTTGCCATGCTCGAGATAGCGCAGTCCGCCATGGATCAGCTTGGTCGAAGCCGATGACGTCCCGGAGGCAAGATCGGCCTGCTCGACCAGCAGCACCCGGAGGCCCCGGCCGGCCGCATCGCGGGCGATGCCCGCGCCGTTGACGCCGCCCCCAATGATGGCGAGGTCGAAATCGGCCATCCCTTGTCGTTCCCTCCGGCAGCGCCAGTCCGTTGCGGCGGCCAGCGATCGACTCTAGCGGAGTTTGGATGCCGGACACTAGCGGCGGGCTCGCAAAATGGCCTCAAATCCCTATATAAATGAATGGCCTGCTTCCCCCGGCATGCGTCGTGACGGATTTTCAATGCCTGCCCCCCGCCTGCTTGTCATCGAGGGAAATACCGCCGACGGACGCAGCCTTCTGAAGGCTGCCGGCGGCGCCGCGCCGAGCGAGGGCTATGCGGAACTGCTGCGCGAGTTCCTGCCGCGGGCGACGGTGGATATCTGCTATCCGGCCGATCCAGGTGCCAATCTCCCCGACAGCGGTGGGCTCGAGTCGTATGACGGCGTGGTGATTACGGGGTCCGCCTTGCACGTCTACGATCGCGGCCCGCATATCGATCCGCAGATCGAACTGGCGCGGGCGGTGTTCGATTCCTCGACGCCGCTGTTCGGAAGCTGCTGGGGGCTGCAGATCATCACCACCGCGGCGGGCGGCAGCGTGCGTCGCAACCCGAAGGGCCGCGAGATCGGCTTCGGCCGCCGCATCCGCCTCACGGCCTCCGGGCGCGGTCATCCGGTCTTTGCCGGCAAGGATGAAGTGTTCGACGCGGTGACCATCCATCTCGACGAGGTCGAGACACTCGCTCCCAACATGCAGGTGCTGGCGCTGAACGCCTTTTCCGCCGTGCAGGCGGCCGAGGTGAAGGTCAATGGCTGCACCGCCTGGGGCGTGCAATATCATCCGGAATATTCGCTGGCCGATATCGCGGCGAGCTTCCGGCGTCACGGCAAGCGGCTGATCGAGGAACGTTTCTTCAACAACGATGACGAGTTGCACGACTATGCGGAAACCGTAGCCGTGCTGCACGACAAGCCGAACGACAAGCCGCGCGCCTGGCGGCTCGGCCTCGACTCCACCGTGCTCGACAAGAACTTCCGGACCCGCGAAGTCCGCAACTGGATCCATCATCAGGTGCTGCCGACCCGCAGCCAGCGCGGCCGGGAGTAGCGCTTGGACTTTCGGGACCGTCATGTGGTTGTCACCGGCGGGACCGGCGCACTCGGAGCAGCCGTGGTAGCGGCGCTGCTGGAGAATGGCGCGATCTGCCACGTCCCGACGCACGGCAAAGACGATGCCGGCGGTTTTGCCCACGCCGCCCATGAGCGCGTGCGGCTCTATCCATCTGTCGACCTGTCCGATCAGGACCAGACGGATTTGTTCTATTCCAAAGTCGACACTTTGTGGGCCTCGATCCATCTCGCCGGCGGCTTCGCCGCGAAGCGTCTCAAGGACAGCGACAAGTCCGATCTGATGGCGCAACTCGACACCAATCTCGTGAGCTGCTTCCTGTGCTGCCGTGCGGCTCTGAAGTCATTCCGCACGGACGGCGGCCGGATCGTGAATGTCGCTGCCCGTCCGGCGCTGGAGCCGCGGACCGGCGCCGGCATGTCTGCCTATACAATCGCCAAATCCGGCGTTGCGGCGCTCACCATGGCGCTGGCGGAAGAAGTCGCCAGCAACGGGGTTCTCGTCAATGCGGTCGCCCCGTCGATCATGGATACGCCCTCAAATCGCAAAGCGATGCCGAAAGCCGATCATGACCTCTGGCCCAAAGTCGAACAGGTGGCCGCAACCATTGTTTTCCTGGCCTCACCGGAAAACACCGTCACACGCGGCGCGGTCGTTCCGGTCTACGGTCGCTCGTAACTGTGGCACCGCGCAGGTATGATCCGCCGCACATTTCACCACCCGATGCTGCGGAATGTCCGCGGCCAAAGATGAACATTCTGGAGAGATTTGTATGACCGTGCTTGCCTTGGTTTCACGCACCGCGATGGTGTCGTGCCTGTCCGCGGTGATGGCGATGAATGCCGCGCTCGCTCAACCGGCGCAAAAGCCGTTCGAGCCCACGGTCGGCCAGGACGGCAAGGACGTGATCTGGGTGCCGACCCCGCAGGCGCTGGTCGACAAGATGCTCGACATGGCCAAGGTGACGGCCGCGGACAAGGTGGTGGATCTCGGCTCGGGCGACGGCCGTACCGTGATCACGGCGGCAAAGCGCGGGGCGATCGCGCGGGGCATCGAATACAACCCGAAAATGGTCGAGCTCTCGAAATACAATGCGGAGAAAGAAGGCGTCGCCGATAAAGCCAGCTTTGAGAATGCCGACATCTTCAAGACCGACTTCTCCAATGCCGACGTCGTGACGATGTTTCTGCTCACCAGCCTCAATGCCAAGCTCCGGCCGACCATCCTCGACATGAAGCCGGGCACGCGCGTGGTCTCGAACACCTTCGACA
>JAEZBA010000634.1 GCA_023430245.1 Pseudomonadota bacterium | reverse complement strand
TGGCTGGTGATTTGAACACGCCTGTATCCGACAGCACCGCGACCGCCACTCGCTGCGTCACATCGCCACCGGTTCCTCAATATCCCAATCTGGCCTCACCGCGCCGCTCACGCCCTCGAACGCACCTTCGACCAGTTCGGTCACCAGCAGGCGCGCCGGATCGACCGGTCCCGGCATCTTCACACGCCCGCGCGGAACCCGCTTGAAGCCGACCCGGGCGTAATACGGTTCATCCCCGACCAGAATCACCAGCCGGTGCCCGCGCTCCCTGGCGTCCGCCAGCGCGCGTTGCATCAGCGCCATGCCGATGCCGCGGTCGCGGAACGGCGGCTCGATCGTGAGCGGGCCCAGCAGCAGCGCCGGCGTGTCTCCTATCCGTACCGGCGAGAGCCGCAGCGAGCCGACCAGCAGCGTGCCGACGCGCGCGATATAGGACAGGGCGGGATCGTGCCCGATCCCCTCGCGGATGCGGTAGGCAGTGCGGGCATAGCGCCCGGGACCGAAGGTGCGCTCGTGCAGGCGCTCGATCGCCAGCGCGTCGTCCCCGGTTTCCGGCAGAATGGTGATGGAAAGATCGGTCATTGCGTGAGGAAGCAGCCAAAGGCGGACCGGACGCCGATTAGCACTTGCGGGCGGCGAAATCCATGGCCCGCCACCCTAATTTGCCGCTCGCAGGGATGGCGCAACAAAACCGGTTTTTCCGTGCGCTGTTTCGTGCTGCGATGCGCCCGGGAGACGAACCATAACTGCCATAACAAGGAGCAGACCATGCCCCGCTTTCTGAAACGCGGCCTGTCCGCCGACGCAGTCGAAGCCGCCGATGCCAAAGTGCGCGCCACGGTGGAAGGAATCCTGTCCGACGTGAAGGCGCGCGGCGACGCGGCCATTCTTGAATTGTCGAAGCAATTCGACAATTGGGAGCCGATGAATTTCCGGCTGAACGAGCAGGATATCGAGCGCGCGATCGCGCAAGTGAGCAAGCGCGACCTCGACGACATCCGCTTCGCTCAGGAACAGGTCCGCAACTTCGCGCAGAAGCAGCGCGACACCCTTCAGGACCTGGAAGTCGAGACCCTGCCGGGCGTAATTCTCGGCCATAAACATGTGCCGGTGAACGCGATCGGCTGCTACGTCCCGGGCGGCCGCTATCCGATGGTGGCCTCGGCACATATGTCGATTGTCACCGCGCGCGTCGCTGGCGTGAAACGCATCATCGCCTGCGCACCGCCCTATCGCGGCGGACCGCATCCGGCGATCGTGGCTGCGATGCATTTTGGCGGAGCCGACGAAATCTATGTGCTGGGTGGCGTGCAGGCGGTGGCTGCGATGGCGCTCGGCACCGACAGCATCGACCCCGTGGACATGATCGTCGGCCCCGGCAATGCCTATGTCGCGGAAGCCAAGCGCCAGCTGTTCGGCCGCATCGGCATCGACCTCCTCGCCGGACCGACCGAGACGCTGATCATCGCCGACGATTCCGTCGACGCGGAAATCTGCGCGACCGACCTGCTCGGCCAGGCCGAGCACGGCCCGACCTCGCCCGCGGTGCTGATCACGGATTCGGAGAAGCTCGCGAAAGAGACGATGGCGGAAGTCGAGCGCCTGCTGTCGATCCTGCCGACGGCGGACGCCGCAGGCCAGGCCTGGAAGGACTACGGCGAGGTGATCGTCTGCGACTCTGTCGACGAGATGGTGGCGGAAGCCGACCGCGTCGCCTCCGAGCATGTGCAGGTGATGACCCGCGATCCGGATTATTTCCTCAACAACATGACCAATTATGGCGCGCTGTTTCTCGGGCCGCGCACCAATGTCGCCTATGGCGACAAGGTGATCGGCACCAACCACACGCTGCCGACCAAGAAGGCCGCGCGCTATACCGGCGGGCTGTGGGTCGGCAAATTCCTCAAGGCCTGCACCTACCAGAAAGTTCTCACCGACGAGGCCTCCGCCATGATCGGCGAATATTGCTCTCGTCTGTGCGTGCTGGAAGGCTTCCTCGGCCATGCCGAACAGGCCAATATCCGGGTGCGCCGCTATGGCGGGCGCAATATCGCCTATGCGACAGCGGCAGAGTGAGCGCCCGGATGCAACCGCGGCGCGGTGATCCCGTAGCTCGTGGGCCGGTTACAGGAAACGGGATGTCCCATGCTCACCATCGTGCCCATTTATGCGGCCATTCTTGCCGTCATGTTTGTTGCGCTGTCGATCCGCGTCATCGCGTTGCGCCGAGCGAGCAAGCTTCCGCTCGGCTTTCAGGGCGACATCGCACTCGAACGGCGGGTAAGGGCGCAGGGCAATTTCGCAGAATATGTGCCGCTCGCACTGCTGCTGCTGGCATTTGTGGAAATGCGGGGCGCACCCGCCTGGCTGCTGCATGCCATGGCGCTGGTGCTGGTCGCCGGCCGCCTCAGCCACGCCTATGGCGTCAGCCAGCTGCGCGAGAGCTTCGCATTCCGAGTGAGCGGCATGGCGATGACCTTCACCGTCATCCTCTGCGCGGCGCTCGCAATCTTGACTCAATCACTTTGGTAGGGCCGATCTTATGAGTGAACCGCTTCCGGTAACCCCCTCTTTTCGGCTCGACGGCAAACGCGCATTGGTCACCGGCGCCGGTCGCGGCATCGGGCTTGCGGCCGCGGCTGCGCTCGCGGACGCCGGAGC